>CADCJO010000006.1 GCA_902801765.1 uncultured Eubacteriales bacterium | reverse complement strand
TTCCTTACTGATCTGGAATCGGCTCATTTCTCATCACCCATTCCAGTATACCATACTTTTCCTTCTTTGTTAATACTTTAATTTGAGTTTAGTATAAAACAGGCATGGGAATCAGAAAATGGACTGATTCCCATGCCTGCTTTTTCTATCATTCAACAAAGGAGTATCTTCTAACATTTCTGTCATCCTGAGCGGAGTGGAGCGAGAGCGGAACGGAGTCGAAGGATCTAAGCGTTGGATTGTCATGTTCCTTGAATGAAAGCGTCGCTTTCAGATCCTTCGACTCCGTTCCGCCTTAGGCTCCACTCCGCTCAGGATGACATTGTTTTATGCTTTTATATGTTTCTTGGTCCAACCGTCATTACGCCCGCAGTACGGCGTTAAACTGTTCCTTGCTGATCTTGAGCGCTTTTTCAGTGAGGTTCGTGATTTCTTCGTCGGTGAGGGTATGGTCGGCGGCGCGGAAGGTGAGGGAGAAGGCCACGGATTTGTTGCCCAGGCCAACCTGCACGCCCCGGAACACGTCGAACATGCGAATGTCCTCCAGCATCGCGCCGCAGCCAGAGCGCAGGGCGTCCATCAGCGGGCCGACCTGCTGGCTGTCCTTCATGACCAGGGCCAGGTCGCGGTTCACGGCGGGGAAGCGGGCGATGGGCTTCACTTCGCCCATAGGCTGCGTCTTGGCGAAGAACAGGGGCAGATTCACCGTGGCCACATACACCCGGCCGGACAGGTCGTATTTTTCCGCCGTGTCGGGGTGCATTTCACCAACCACCGCCAGGCATTCGCCGTCCGCCAGGATCGCGGCGCGGCGGCCGGGATGCAGGTAAGGCGCGTCGGTGGAGGCGATAGTATAGGCGATGCCTGCCTGCTGGCACAGGGCTTCGATCACGCCGCGCAGGGCGTAGAAGTCCGCCTTGCCGCCATACATGCCCAGGGCCAGCTCGTGGGTTTCGGTGGGCAGGCCCTCGGCGGTGCGGTTTTTCGCGTCGTAGATGGTGCCCAGTTCGTACAGCTTGCCCGCTTCGTTGCCGTTCTTGATGTTGGTGGCCAGGGTTTTGAGCAGGCCCGGCAGCACTGTGGTGCGCATGCAGGAGGTGTCCTCGCCCAAAGGATTGCGGATCATCAGGGGCTGATTGCGGGGATCGCTTTCCGGCAGGCCCAGGGCCGCGATGGTCTTGGGGGAGATGAAGGAGAAGGTCATGCTCTCGTAGAAGCCCATCCCGGTCAGCTGGCCGCGGATGATGCTTTCCCGCCGTCCGGTATCGTTCAGGCCACCCATGGGGGTTTCGCCCCGCAGGTGGGTGATGGGGATGCGCTCATAGCCCGCGTAGCGCAGCACTTCTTCGCAAATATCCGCTTCCTGCTCCATGTCCTGACGGAACATGGGGGCGGTGACCACCATTTCGTCGCCGCTGCGCTTCACGGTGAACAGCAGCTTTTTGAGGATGTCTTCCATTTCCTCGGGGCAGATGTCCACGCCCGCCCGCCGCGCCATGCGCGCGCAGGACACGGTGAGGGTCACGGGCTGCAAGGGCTTGGGATAAATGTCGATCACGCCGCTGACCACGTCGCCAGCGTCCAGCTCGTTCACCATCTGGCAGGCCCGGTTCAGGGCGTCCATCACGGTGGCGGGGGAGACACCGCGCTCGAACCGTCCGCTGGATTCCGTGCGGATACCCAAGGAACGGGCGGTCACGCGGATGCAGGCCCGGTCAAAGGAGGCACACTCGAACAGCACATCCTTGGTGGTTTCGGTGATTTCGCTTTCCTCGCCGCCCATGATGCCGGCCAGACCCGTGGGGCCCTGCTCATCGCAGATCATGAGCTCGGTGCCGTTCAGGGCGTATTCCTTGCCGTCCAGGGTGGTGAGCTTTTCGCCCTGGGCTGCCTTGCGCACGATGATGTGATTGCCCCGCACCTTGCTCAGGTCAAAGGCGTGCATGGGATGGCCGGTTTCCAGCATGATGAAGTTGGTAATGTCCACGATGTTGTTGATGGAGCGCATCCCGGCGGCGTACAGATACTGCCGCAGCCAATAGGGGCTTTCGCCCACGCGCACATTTTTGATCACCTTCGCGGCGTACCGGGGGCAGAGTTCGCTTTCCAGCACGTCCACCTTGGCGTAGTCGTGAATGTCGCCGCCTGCTTCCTGCACTTTGATTTCGGGCAGTTTCAGCTCCGTGCCCATGGCCACGGCGGTTTCCCGCGCCACGCCCCACACGCACAGACAGTCGGGCCGGTTGGCCAGGATCTCAAAGTCGATCACCGTATCGTCCAGGCCGAAAATGGGCTTCACATCCGCGCCCAGGGGATGATCCTCCCGGAAGATCAGCAGGCCCGCCGTACCCACGGAGGGGTACAGCTCCACCGGCACACCGATTTCGGGGCCGGAACACAGCATACCGAAGCTTTCCACGCCGCGCATTTTGCCCTTCTTGATGGTCACGCCGCCCGGCAGTTTTGCCCCGATCTTCGCCACGGGCACCAGGATGCCTTCCTTCACGTTCGGCGCGCCGCACACGATCTGCAGGGGCTCCGCTTCGCCAACGTCCACGGTGCACACGTGCAGGTGGTCGCTGTTCTCGTGGTCGCGGCAGGTGAGCACCCGGCCCACCACCACGCCTTCCAGCTCCGGCGCGATGGGCTCCACGCCCTCCACGCCCGTGCCGGTCATCACCATGCGGCTTTCATATTCTTCCGGTGTCACCGGAATATCCGCGTATTGCTTTAACCATTTCATGGATACTTTCATTTTATAACTTCCTCTCTTTGCGGGGGAACCGCTTTTGTGTCAAAAGCGGTTTCCCCCGCACCCCTTCCGAAAACGGAATCGGGATGTCAGGAATATCCGCTTTTACGCTTGCTTCCCCGTGCGGCAAAAGTAATAATGTTTATCTGAACTGTTTGAGGAACCGCAAATCGCCCTCATACAAAAGCCGCATATCCTTGATGCCGTAGCGCAGCATGGTGATGCGCTCCACCCCGATGCCGAAGGCGAAGCCGGAATACACCTTGCTGTCGATGCCGCACATTTCCAGCACCTTGGGGTTCACCATGCCGCAACCCAGCACTTCGATCCAGCCGGTGCCCTTGCAGACGCGGCAGCCCTTGCCGTGGCAGTTCATGCAGGTCAGGTCAACTTCGGCGCTGGGTTCGGTGAAGGGGAAGAAGGAGGGACGGAAACGCACGTCAATGTCGCTGCCGTACAGCCGCTTGGCGAACGCGTCCAGGGTTCCTTTCAGGTCGGCCATGGTCACATCCTTGTCGACCACCAGCCCTTCGATCTGGTGGAACACGGGGCTGTGGGTGGCGTCCACCTCGTCCGCGCGGAACACGCGGCCGGGACACACGATGCGGATGGGGGGCTTCTGGGCCAGCATGGTGCGGGCCTGCACCGGGCTGGTCTGGGAGCGCAGCACCACGTTATCGTCGATATAGAAGGTGTCCTGGGCGTCGCGGGCCGGATGGTTCTTGGGCACGTTCAGCAGTTCAAAGTTATACAGGTCCAGCTCCACTTCGGGACCCTCCACCACGGAAAAACCCATGGAGGTGAAGCAGTCCAGCACTTCGCTGAGGACCAGGTTCATGGGATGCTCCGCCCCGATTTCGGGCAGGTCGCGGGGCTCGGTCACGTCAATGGCTTCAGCGGCCAGGCGGATTTCCTTTTCCTTCGCGGCCAGCTCCTGCTGCTTTTCGTCCAGCAGAGCGGTCAGCTTTTCACGGGCATCGTTGATCATCTGGCCCATCTTCGGCCGTTCCTCGGGGCTCAAGCCGCCCATACCGCGCAGCAGCGCCGTCAGGCTGCCCTTCTTGCCCAGCACCTTCACCCGCAATTGCTCCAGCGATTGCAGCGCGTCGGCGCCGTCCAGTTCCTTTCTCAGTTCCTCGCCAATCTGCGCAAGGTTTTCCCGGATATCCATGTGCATCTTCCTCCTGTAATCAAAAACGCCCATGGCGTAAAAGTGCCATGGGGCGTGATAGGCGCACGCTGTACCACCCAATTTCAGCGGCATTCTTTCATTAAAATACCGCCCTCGTTTCCCTTAACGCGGGTATACGGCAGCGCTTACTTGGGTTCACCGCTGCGGCTCCGGAGCGAATGTTCTCCCGCGTTCCGGGCGGCTTCCAGCCCGTGGCCAGCCCTTCTCTTGAGAAACGCGCATGACGGAGAGGTTGTTCTCCTTCACAGCCGATAGGCGCATTATACCATGCGGCGCGAAAATGGTCAAGCGCAAAAAACAACATCGTCAGGGAAATCGTTTGTTGTGATGATTTATCCGCGCGATCTCTTTTTTATCAAATCCAGTACCAGCAAATATCCGTATCCCACCGCCAGCAGCATCACGAGAATCAGCAGAATCCACCAGGCGCAGCCCATATACGGCAGATCATTTGTAAAGCCGAACGCCCCGGCCGGGCTGCCCCAATTCAGAAAGAAATAGGGATAATGGACGCCTCTGGAAAACTCCCATTTCGCGACATAAGCAATGCCGGTATAGATAGCGTACAGCAAGGGCGGGATGATGACGAAAAACACACTGCGCTTTTTGATGCTGCCGTATCTGCCCGTGACGAAGAAATCCAGGATCGCCGCAAGGGGCACCGCCACATGGGTCAGCACATGCTGCAGCCTCCAGGCGTATTTCCCCAGGGTTGGCGCGAGCACGAAGCAGAACACCACGCCGGTCAGGGTGATCGAAACGGTGAAAACAAATTTGATCAAGTACCAAATATCCTGGACGGGCTGATTGCGCAGCAGCAGCACCGCCCCAACGGCGCATACCAGCGCGATGGCGATGTTGGACTGGACGGTGAAATACATGAACACCCGGCCGCCGCCCATGAAGGACTGCGCTCCCGCAATCGCGCTGAGAATGACGCCGACAGCGGAAGATATGATGACAGCACATTTTAAAAACACGGAAAGAATTTTCGCTTTTGTTCCAATCATTCTGCCCCTCCGCCAAGCCTTGCGCCCATTTGAAAAGCATGCTCCAAATCCAAGGGGAACTGCTTTTCCCGCATAGCCTTCTTGTGTTCTTCATTAAAACCGGCCATGCTGTATCGGCTGTAATCCTTTACCTGCAGCGTATCACAGCAGGCGTACACTTCCACGCTGCCATTGAGCGCTTGGAAACTCTTGGCGATTTCCTGGGCTTTCTTCCTGTAGGCAAGATCATAGAAAGCCTTGGGCGCGTTCATGGTCAGGATGATGCCCACGTCCACTTTGCCGGTGAAATAGTTGGAATAGTCGTCATAGGATAAAGCGCAGAAATGCAGCCGCTCGATGAGCCCCCTCAGCTGGCTCGTAATATCTCCCAGGTAGATCGGGGAACCGACGATCAGGGCGTCGGCGGCAAAGATGCGGTCGATCACGGGCGACAGATCATCCTTCCAGAAGCACTTGCACCGTTCCGCGTCCTTCCGTTTGCAGGCCAGGCAGGAACGGCAGCCGGTAAAGCTTAGATCGAATAAGTCGATGTATTCCGTTTCCGTGCCGACAGAAGCAGCGCCTTTCTGCGCTTCCTTCAGCATCAGCGCCGTGTTCCAGTTTTTCCGGGGACTGCCATTCAATAGAATCGTTTTCATTGCTTCATCTTTCACCTCTCCAGAGGGGTATTTTGATTTTTTGATGATCTTGTCAGTATACAACGGCGATGGGATCATGTATAATGGTGCTGACAAACAGCGAAACCTGAAACAATCATCCGGGAGGTACGTATGCCCAGACAATCCATTTACGATATGCATTTTTCAAAGGTTTATCCGATGCTGGTGCAGAAAGCGGAGCGTAAAGGACGCACGAAGGGAGAAGTAGACGCTGCCATTTCCTGGCTGACGGGGTATGAGATGGCGAGCGCTGATCTGGATGTGCCCTGCCGGGCTTTTTTCGGCGACGCGCCGGCCTGGAATCCCCGCGCCGAGCTGATCACAGGCAAGGTGTGCGGCGTGCAGGTGGAAACCATCGACGATCCACTGATGAAGCGTATCCGCCAGTTGGATAAGCTGGTGGACGAATTGGCCAAGGGAAAGCCGCTGGAAAAAGTGATGCGATGAATCAAACTCAAGAAATCCAGAGGGTGAAGAATGTGAAATCACCCCCTGGTTTTTTATGCATATGGTTTTCGGATTATTGGGAAATAAACTTCACAATGGCTTCGTAGGGCTGCAGAACGCCCTGCTGATGGGTGGGATAATTGGAGATGAGGATTTCTCCCGGCGTTTCGTCCATCAGGGTGCAGGGAGCCTTTTTATCCGTCCAGTTCAGGGCCACGGTCAGCGTGGCTCCTTCGTATTCCCGGCGGTAAGCCCATACGCTGGGATCATCCTCCAGCAAAGGAACGAACCGGCCGTACACGATCACCGGGTAGCGATGGCGCAGAGCGATCAGCTTTTTGTAATAATTGTATACAGAATCCGGGTCGTTGACCTGATCCTCCGCGTTGACGAGCAGATAATTCCGGTTGACCGGCAGCCAGGGCGTGCCCGTGGTAAAGCCCGCGTTTTTCTCGGTGTTCCACTGCATGGGCGTGCGGGCGTTATCCCGGGAAATGCGGGCGAAATACCGCAGCATATCCTGGGCGTCCACCCGGCCGCTTTCCACCCACTGCTTCCAGGCATTGTGGTTTTCCACGTCCTGATACTGGTCGATGCTGGTGAAATAAATGTTGGTCATGCCCAGCTCTTCGCCCTGATACACGTAGGGCGTGCCCCGCAGGGTATGGATGAGCGTGGCCAGCATTTTGGCGCTGACGGCGCGGAACAGCTCGCTGTCGTTCCCATAGCGGCTCACCTGCCGGGGCTGGTCGTGGTTGCCCAGGTAGACCGTGCCCCATGCTTTGCCCTGCAGGGCCGTCTGCCAGCTGTTCATGGTAGCCCGCACGTCCTTCAGCGGTGCGCCGTGATCGCTCCATTTGCCCAGCTCCGTGCCGTCGTTCAGGCCGTCGTTGTGATCGAAGGTGAACACCATGTTCAGCTCGCTGCCGTCCTCATTGGCATACCGCAGAACGTTTTCAATAGCGCCGCTGGTTTCGCCCACGGTGAGCAGATCGTACTTGTTCAGCACCCGCTGACGCATTTCGCGGAGGTATTTGTGAGTGGTTTCGGTATGCTGGCAGGAGGGGGCGAAGTCGCCGTACAGCGCGCCGGGCGCAACCGGTCCGTCGTTGAAGTTTTCCTTGCCGATCATGCCGATCACGTCCATGCGGAAGCCGTCGATGCCTTTATCGCACCACCAGCACATCATATTGAAGATACCGTCCCGCACCTTCGGATTGGCCCAGTTCAGGTCGGGCTGCTCCTTCGTAAAGAGATGCAGATAATACTGGCCGCTCACCTCGTCGTATTCCCAGGCGGAGCCGGAGAAGCAACTGCCCCAGTTGTTGGGCGGGCCGCCGTTCTTGCCGTCCTGCCAGATGTAGTAATCCCGATAGGGATTGTCCTTCCCCTTCCGGCTTTCCACGAACCAGGCGTGCTCGTTGGAGGAATGGTTGGCCACCAGGTCCATTACCAGCTTCATGCCTCGGGCATGGACTTCGGCCAGCAGGCGGTCAAAGTCCGCCATGGTGCCGAATTCTTTCATAATGGCGTAGTAATCCGAAATATCGTAGCCGTTGTCATGGTTGGGAGAGGCGAAAATGGGGCTGCACCAGATCACATCCACGCCCAGATTTTTCAGATAATCCAGGTGCGCCGTGATCCCGTTCAGATCGCCGATGCCGTCGCCGTTGGAATCCGCGAAAGAGCGCGGGTAAATCTGGTAGACCACCGCTTCCTTCCACCAGGCCTTTTTTTCTTCGTACATAGTGCCTCCTGTTACAGCAAAAAGGGGCAGAAACTCTCTGCCCCTTATTTGATCATTTTACTTGATAGAGCCTTCCACCATGCCCTTGACGATATACTTCTGCGCGAAGATATACAGGATGATGATGGGCAGCATGGCCAGCAGCGTGGACACCATGATCAGGTTCCACTGCTTCACGAAGGAGCCGTTGAAGCCCTGCACGGCCAGGGGGATGGTGCGGATGTCGCCGGAAGCGCCCAGCACCAGCAGGGGCAGCAGGTAGTCGTTCCAGATCCACAGGCCGTTGAGCACCAGGACGGTGACGAACACGGGCTGCAGCAGGGGGAACACGATGCGGAAGAAGGTGCCCGCGCGGGAGCAGCCGTCAATATCCGCCGCTTCTTCCAGTTCCAGCGGCACGCCCTTGATGAAGCCGTGGAAGATGAAAATGCTCATGGCTTCGCCGAAGCCCAGGTAGGCGAAGATGATACCCTGATAGGAGCGCAGCATGGGGATATGCAGGAAATCGCCCACGGTGCGGAACCAGGTCAGCAGGGGGAACATAACGACCTGGAAGGGAATGACCATGGCGGCCACGTACATGAGGAACAAGAGATTGCTCCACTTGGTCTTGTTGCGCACCAGCACCCAGGCGGCCATGGCGGAGAAGATGGAAATGGCGGCCAGGGACAGGATGGTGATGATCAGGCTGTCACGGCAGGCGGCCAGGAAATTGAAGGTGGGGTTGTTCCATACGTCGGATATGTTCTGGAACAGGTTGGCCGGGTTTTCCGGCAGGCCCACGGGCGCGTTGATGATTTCCGCGTTGGTGCGCATGGAGTTCATCAGCACGATCACAAAGGGCAGCATGAACAGGATAAAGAGGATGAGCGTAACGATTTCCAGGGCAATGCGCCGTCCCGGATGGGGAATGGAACCGGCCATACGCTCGATCTGTTCCTTCTGCTTCTTAGCCATTACGCTTCCACCTCCTTGCTCTTGTTATAGGATACCTGGATGATGGAGAAGATGGTCAGCACCACGAAGAACAGCACGGCCTTGGCCTGGCCCTGGGCCATGTTGTTGTACTTGAAAGCGGTTTGGTAAATGTTCAGGGCCAGCAGCTCGGAGCTGTTGACGGGCTTGTTCATGAAGATGCCAACAGGGCCGCCGTTGGTCAGGGCCACGTTCACGTCGTACATCTTGAAGCTGTTGGTCAGCGTCAGGAACAGGGAGATGGTGAAAGCGTTGGCCATGAGGGGGATCTGAATCTTGGTGATGCGCGTCCAGTACTTGGCGCCGTCCACCTCCGCCGCTTCCATGACGGACTTGGAAATGCTCTGAATGGCCGCCACATAGATCAGCATGATATAACCGGCATACTGCCAGGTGTTCACGGTGACCATGGTGAACATGACGGTGTCCTTATTTGAGATCAGGGATTTGCTGATCAGGTTCCACCCGATGGCTTGGCCTACAGCGGGCAGAATGTTGCTGAAAATGAACTGCCAGATCAGGCCCAGCACGATGCCGCCGATCAGGTTGGGCACGAAGAAGCCCGCGCGGTACACGTTGCGGCCGCGAATTTCGCTGGTGACCAGCAGGGAGATGATGAACGCCACCACGTTGACCGTGATGATGTTGATCACCGTGAATTCCAGGGTTTTCAGGAAGGAATGCAGGAACGCGGGTTCCTTGAAAATGACCGCATAGTTTTCAAAGCCCACCATTTTGCTGAAGGAGCCGGTGCCCTGCCAGTCGGTGAAGGAATAGAAGATACCGTAGATAAACGGAATGATGATGACCATGACGAACGCAAGCAACGTGGGCAGCAGGAACAGGAATTCCGTCAGCTTGCGCCGCTGTTTACTGGTCATGCGAATTCCCCCTTTTTTCAGTTAGTTCATAAACCCGTCCAAAAGGCTTCCCTTTGAGGGGAAGCTGCAGCGTGTCGAAAAAGTATTTTCGACACGCTGCGAATGTAAGGCCGGTAAACCGTCCTTCCATTCGTTTCATCAATTTGTTGTAAAATGGCGTTCCAGGCATTAATAGATGCCTGAAATGCTCATTTTACGGTCGCAAATTGATATAGGAAGCAACATTCTGTTGCTCCTCGGCGACGTACACGCCGCCGCCTGCGGATTACAATCGAAGGGCTGCGGCCCTTCGATGCATCCCGGGGACTTTGTCGACAGTCTGAGGCTTCCCCTTGATGGGAAGGCTTTTGAAAAACGGAGGCCGCGCTCTAAGGCCTGAGTCCCAAGGCGCAGCCCCCGCTGGGTATATCAGAGAGTCAAACGGGAAATGAAATTACTTGGCGATGCCGGCGATGGCATCCTTCATCATGATTTCAAAGGTGTCCACGTCGATGGCCTGAGCGGCGAACAGCTCGTAAATCTGGCCCAGGGTGCCCATGCCGAACCCGTCGGGCAGCTTGTACTGCTGCCAGTCATAGGTCTTGCCGGCGGCGTTCCATTCCATGACGCTCTTGGACAGGGGAGTGGAGGGAGCCAGGGTCACGTTGGTGAACGCGGGCACCATGGCAGCCTTGTTGACCATGTAGTCAGCGCCGTCTTCGCTGGTGGCCAGGTAGTTCAGGTAAGCAATGGCTTCGTCCTTGTTGCCGTTTTCGTTGACAACGTACCAGGAGGGAGGATTGACCAGAATGCCGTCGGTGTCTTCATGCAGGAAGGGATGGGGAGCGTAGGCGATTTCAAAGTCGGGATTCAGCTGCACCAGGGAAGGATCCATCCAGTTGCCCTGATGATAGAAGGCGGCTTTGCCGTTGGCGAAAGCGGCCAGCTGGCTGTCCTGGGTGCCGTTGAGCAGCATATCCTGGGTGCTGTACTGGAACAGCAGGGCCACGTACTGGCAATACTGATGGAAGCGTTCTTCGTCCACTTTGCCTTCCAGCACCTGGTCGATGTAGGTGGTGTCGTTGCGCTGGTTGCCAACGGTCAGGTAGACGTTGAAGTTATGCAGACCGGTGACCCAGGTCATGCCGGTGGTGGTGCCGGCTACCATGGAAACGACCATGTCCAGGCCCAGTTCAGCCTTCATGGAATCCAGCTTTTCAAAGGCGGCCTTGAGGGCGTCGAAGTTGGTCAGGGTCGCGGGGTCGATACCGGCCTTGTCCAGGATGTTCTTGTTGTAGGCCAGGCCATAGCCTTCCACGGCCACGGGGAAGCCGACCACCTTGTCGCCGTCCATGTAGGCGGCGGCGGTGTACTGGGTCCATTCCGCGCCGGTCTGGTCAGCGATCTTGTCTTTCCAGAGCTCGTAGCCCGCGGGGCCTTCAATGACCCAGATGTCAGGTTCGCGGCCGGACTGCATTTCAGCTTTCAGCACGGTGTTGTAGTCGGAGGAGCCGCCGCCGGTGATGACCTTCACGTCAACGCCGGTCTTTTCGGTGTACAGCTTGGCGTAATCCTGCATCGCGGCAGTGATTTCCACCTTGTTCTGGCAGATCACGATGTCGGCCAGAGCGCCGGTGCTGGTGAGCAGCATCGCGGCAAACAGAATGAGAGCGACGAGTTTCTTCATGAGAGAAACCTCCTTTATTATTTTCCAGGTGAAAAAAGTATAGCATAACTCCTCGAAATTTTCAAGAGGAAATTGTTGCATTTTTCCATATTTATTTATCTTCTTTTGGAAAAATTCGCAAAGTCTGGATGAAAACATACCAGCTGGACATTCGCTTGAATACCGGCTGGATATTTTCGAAGCAGCTTTTTTATATGAAACAGAACATTCCTTTTGCTAAACTCAAGCTAAAAATGTATCAGATTTGGGATGGATTTTACGCCGTGGCTAAGCTGAATGGAGGGAGGCGTAGCAGCGCTACGTTGACCGGAATGAGGCAACGCCATGGCGTAAAAGACACCCAAAGATGATATAGTTTTAGATTGAGTTTAGTATTAATACTACTGAAAATACAAAAGCCTTGAAAACCAACGTTTTCAAGGCTCCGCTGTTCAGCAGGGGAAGAAGGACTCGAACCCTCAACAAAGGTTTTGGAGACCCACGTGTTACCATTACACCATTCCCCTTTGATGAACAACGGGTGTATAATAGCATAGACGAAGGATTTTGTCAACTGTTTTTTTCGCTGTTTCAGCGAATTTCGTGTTTGAAAAAGTTCAGAAAACGTTTTTATGAAATAGGGTTTTGAAAAACTGTGTCGAATAGAGGAAAAGGAAACGGCATGGTGAATCAATGAAAACAGACTGAAAAGGCAGCAGCAGTTTAAAGGAGGAATTCAAAATGAACGCAGCCGAACGCGCGGCGAGGCTTCAGGAAATCGACCGGGTGATTGTCCGGGGACCTTTCAAAGACAATTGGGAATCGCTGTCCCGGTTCAGCGCGCCCACATGGTATCAGGACGCGAAATTCGGCATTTTCATCCATTGGGGCGTGTATTCCGTGCCCGCGTACAGGAACGAATGGTATCCCCGGAGCATGTATATCCAGGGCACCCCGGAGTTTGAGCATCATATCAAAACCTATGGCCCCCACAAGGAATTCGGCTATAAGGATTTTATTCCCCTGTTCAAGGCGGAAAAGTTTGACCCCGCCGCCTGGGCCGATCTGTTTGCGGAAGCCGGGGCAAAGTATGTGATTCCCGTGGCGGAGCACCACGACGGGTTCCAGATGTACAAAAGCGAAATCAGCCATTGGAACGCCGCGGAAATGGGCCCGTGCCGGGACACCACAGGCGAACTGAAACAGGCGCTGGAGCAGAAGGGCATCCCCATGGGCGTCAGCAGCCACCGCATCGAGCACTGGTTCTTCCTGGGCCATGGCAAGGATTTTGATTCGGATATCCACGACCCCATCGACCGGGACGACATCTATTGGCCCTCCATGCCCGAGCCCAAGGATCATTTCAACCGCGACGCGGAATGCCCGCCCAGCGAAGAGTTTATGCAGGACTGGCTGCTGCGCTGCTGCGAGCTGGTGGATCGGTTCCATCCCGTGGTGGTGTATTTTGACTGGTGGATTCTGCAGAATGTGATGAAGCCCTACATTAAAAAATTTGCCGCGTATTATTACAACCGTTCCGCGGAATGGGGCGTGCAGCCCGCCATCAACTATAAGCAGGATACCTTCATGCTGGGCACTGCCGTGCCGGATATGGAGCGCGGTCACTTCGCGGCGACTCAGCCCTTCTTCTGGCAGACCGACACCGCCATCGCCAAGAACAGCTGGTGCTACACAGAGCAGAACGAATTCAAAAAGCCCGAGGATTTGGTGCGCACGCTGGTGGACGTGGTGAGCAAGAACGGTACATTGCTTCTGAATGTCGGCCCCAAGGCGGACGGCACCATCGGCCCGGAGGATACGGCGGTGCTGAAAGCCATCGGCGCTTGGCTGAAACAGAACGGCGAAGCCATTTACGGCACCCGCCCCTGGCGTGTGTTCGGCGAGGGTCCCACCAACATCGAGGAAGGCCAGTTCGCCGAGAGCAAGGAGAAGACCTACACCGCCCAGGACATCCGCTTTACCGTGAAGGGCGGCAATCTGTACGCCGTCGTGATGGCCTGGCCGGAGGATGGGCAGGTGACCATCCGCTCCCTGTCCCTGCCCGCCTTCATCGGCGGCATTGACAAGGTGGAAGCCCTGTGCTGCGATGCGCCTGTGGAATGGAGCCGCGACGGGGAAGGGCTGCATATTTCCGCACCGGGAATTCACAGCGAGATGCCCGTCGCGTTCCACTTGCAAATGACCTGACAGATGGAGGATGATCAAGATATGCGCGCCGAAACATCCCAGCCGCTTTCCCTAAATAACGTTCGCGTGACCGATCCGTTCTGGGCGCGGGAAATCGGCCTGATTCGCCAGGCGGTGATTCCCTACCAGTGGAAAGCGCTGCACGACCAGATTCCCGACGCCGCGCCGTCCTGGTGGGCTCACAACATGCGGGCCGCCGCCCGCGCCGTGGCGGCGAAAAAAGCAGGCGGAGTATATGTGCCCACCCACCGCTCCGAACGTATTGAAACCCTGCCGGAGGAAGGGAAAAAGCCTCTGGAGGATGCCTTCTACGGTTTCGTGTTTCAGGACAGCGACGGCTACAAATGGCTGGAAGCCGTGGCCTATCAGCTGATGATAAAACCCGATCCCGTTTTGCAGGCCCAGGCCCAGGAGGCCGTGGACATGATCTGCGCCGCCCAGGAGGAGGATGGCTACCTGGACACTTTCTACACCCTGACGGGCCGCGACCGGGCGTTCACCAATCTGCGGGACAACCACGAGCTCTATTGCTTCGGCCACCTGACTGAAGCCGCCGTTGCCTGGCATCAAGCCACGGGCAGGGACGATCTGCTGAACGCCGCGCGGCGCTTCGCCGCGTGCATTGCCGAACGCTTTGGGCCGGACAAGGAACGCGGCTGCCCCGGCCATGAGATCGCGGAAATGGCGCTGATGCGGCTGTACGAGGAAACGGGGGAGACCCGGTGGCGCGACCTGAGCCAGTTCTTCCTGGACGTTCGCGGCACCGAGCCCAACACCTTTGCTGTGGAAGAAAACCGCCGCCGGGCGGAAAAAGGCCAGCCGGAGCTGCCGACTACCTCCGAACGCTATCAGTACCACCAGGCGCATATGCCCGTGCGGGAAATGAAGGAAGCCGTGGGCCACGCGGTGCGGCAGATGTACCTGTGCTGCGGCATGGCGGACGAAGCCCGGCTCAATGATGATCCGGAGATGCTGGCGGCCTGCGAACGGCTGTGGCAGTCCGTGGTGAATGAAAAATTGTATATCACCGGCGGCGTGGGCGGCACCCACGTGGGCGAGGCTTTCTCCCGCCCTTTTGACCTTCCTGCCGATACCGCCTATTCCGAAACCTGCGCGGCCATCGGTCTGGCCTTCTTCGCCCGGCGGATGCTGCAATTGAAGCCTTTGAGCGATTACGCCGATGTGATGGAGCAGGCGCTGTACAATACCGTCCTGTCCGGCATGGCGCTGGACGGGCAGAGCTTCTTCTATGTCAATCCCCTGGAGGTTGATCCGGACGCCTGCGAAACGGATCAACGGCTGTCCCATGTGAAACCCATTCGGCAGAAGTGGTTCGGTTGCGCCTGCTGCCCGCCCAATATCGCCCGCATCGTGTCCTCCCTGGGCCAATACATATTTACCCAGACCCAGGACACCCTGTTCTTCCACCTGTATATTGGCAGTGACGTGACCGTGAACCTGAACGGCGGGAAGGTCACCCTGCGCATGGAAGCCGACCTGCTCAAAAACGGCGACGTGCATGTGACCGTTCTGGAGGGCGAAGCCCAGGGCACCCTGGCCTTCCGCGACCCCGCCTGGGCCGGCAACGCCCATGTGAAAATTCCCGCCGGCGTGAAAAGCTGGAGCGAAAACGGTTATCTGTACGCCAAGGGCGTTTGGAAGCAGGGCGGCCAGGTGACCATCCATTTCACTATGCCCGTCAAGGCGGTGAAGGCTTCTCCGCTGGTGAAGGAAGCCATGAACCAGGTGTGCTTCACCCGGGGCCCGCTGGTGTTCTGCGCGGAGGAGGCAGACAACGGCAAGCGCCTGCACCTCCTGCGAGCGCTGCCTGACCGCGTGGCGGAAGCGAGAGAAAAGACCGTCATCATCGACGGCCTGACCCTGCCCGCCGTCATTCTGCCCGGCAGGCGCGTGAAGGAACCGGCGAAAAACGCGCCGCTGTACACCCCTTGGACGCCCGCCGAAACCGAAGACACGGAAATGACACTGATTCCTTATTTTGCCTGGAACAACCGCGGCAAGGGGGAAATGCGCGTTTGGCTGGCCGCTGAATAACACGTAAAGGAACAAACAATGTCATCCCGACCGGCATGCTTGTCTGGATGGCATTGTTTCATTGCAGCGCTGTAATCCCTTTGCATGCGATTTTTCTGTGCTTTGTAAGATGCGGAAAACCCTTTGACCTGCGCCGCGCTTTCCCGCGGAATGAAAAAAGAACATACGGCAGCAGGAAATTGGGCAGTTTTGGAGAATAATGGGAAAGCGTTCCCCGGGCAAAGCCCGGAATCGCCGGGGCTCGTTCAGCCGCGGGCAGGAAATACGAGTAAGGAGAAGAGGAAGGAATCTCCCGGGTTCTTTCTGAAACAGGAAGAAGTATGGAAAAAAGCTTTTATTTACTGGTCATCAATCCTGGTTCAACCTCTACCAAAATCAGCCTGTTTGAAAATGAAAAAGAGCTGTTCCAAAAAAGCCAGTTCCATGACGCGCCGGTGCTGCTGCAGTTTTCCCATGTCAATGGGCAGGTGCCGTTTCGGTATCAGGTGATCCTGGACATGCTGAAGGAAGAGGGAATCAATCCTTCCCAAATTGATGTATTCGTTGGCCGCGGCGGCAGCGCGTGCACGCAGCCCAGCGGCGTGACCGTCATCGACCAAAAGCTGTACGACGACACGGAAGCGGCTGTGGGCGGCAGTGAGCACGCGGCGAAGCTGGGTGTGATGCTGGCCTGGAAATTTGCCTTGAACTATCATAAGCCCGCTTATACGCTGAATCCCACCAACGTGGATGAATACTGCGACTACGCGCGGCTGACCGGCATCCGGGGGCTCTACCGGGCGGGACATTCCCATGTGCTCAATCCCAAGGCGGTGGCCACTGCTCACGCAGAATCTATGGGCAGAACCTATGAGGACTGCAATTTCATCGTGGGCCACATTGACGGCGGCGTGACCGTCAGCGCCCACGACCATGGCCGCATGATCGACGGCACCATGGGCGCGGACGGCGAAGGCCCGTTTGCGCCTACCCGCATCGGCAGTGTGCCGGTTTTGCAGCTGCTGGACTATTTGGAAACGCATCCCATGGACGACGTGCGGCGGATGTGCTCCCGGTCCGGCGGGTTTGTCAGCCTGTTTGGCACTTCCAATTCCGATACGATCCATACGCTGGTGGAACAGGGGGATAAGAAAGCGACCTTGGTTTGGAATACCATGATTTACCAAATCTGCAAGCATATCGGGGCGATGAGCGCCGTGCTTTGCGGCCGGGTGGACGCCATTCTTTTGACCGGCGGTCTGATGCGCTTTAACGATATTGCCGAGGGCATCCGGGAGCGCTGTGGGTGGATCGCCCCGATTTGCGTTTATCCCGGCGAAATGGAACAGGAAGCCATGGCGTTCCCTGTACTGAAGGTGCTTCGGGGTCAGGCCAAAGCCATGATATACAGCGGAAAAAACGTGTGGCAAGGCTTTGAGGGCGTGACTTTCTGAGTCTGTGCCTCATCGCCAGTCAGAGAAGGCGGCGGAACCCTGGTATGCCGCATGGAAAAAAAGAAAACAGGTCGGTCAAATGCTTTTCAAAAGGAGCAGGCGCTTGTTCCATGAACGCCATGCTCCTTTTTGTTTTGCTGTCATGAACGATCTTTCTGAAAAAACAGAGAAATCGTTTGCAAAAAACAAAGAGTCGTATTCTTTAGAAACCGGTGTATCCCTTATAACTCTGATGTAAATTAAAAAACAGGTCGAAAAAACAATAAAAAAAGACATAAAACAGTTGACAAATACTGAAAAAGCAGATATATTATAAATGCAAACGATTACAACTTTTATTGTGCAAGGGAGGGAACGTCCATGGTCAAGCTAAAGGATATCGCCCTGACCTGCGGCGTTTCCACCGCCACGGTTTCCCGCGCGCTCAACGGGCGCACGAACCCGGACAAAAAGAATACGGCCTACATCCGCCAGAAAGCCAAGGAAATGGGCTATGTGCCCAACGCCGCCGCCCGCACGCTGAAAACCAGCCGGTCCTTCAATATCGGCATCCTGTATGAGGACAGGATGGATCACGAGTATTTCAGCCTGCTGCTCAACGAACTGCGCTTCGGCGCGGAGGCCCAGGGCTACGACCTGACCTTCATCCGCCGTTCCTCCCATCAGAACGAAGAAGGCACCTACTGCGAGCGCGTCCGGCGGCGCAGCCTGGACGGCGTGATCGTGGTGCAGACGGATTTCAATTCGGCGGATGTGATGCGCCTGGTGGCGGACAGCGTCCCCACTGTGGTGATCGACCACGCATACGAGGGCTGCGACTGCGTGCTGAACGGCAACCGTGCCGGGATGGAAGCGCTGGTGCGGGCGGCCTGGGAACGGGGCCACCGGAAAATCGCCTACATCCACGGCGAGGACAGCGTGGTCACCCGGGAACGGCTGGCGGGTTTTTACAAGCAATGCGCGGAGCTTGGCGCGCGCGTCCCGGCGGAATACGTGCGGGAGGGACATTTCCACGATCCCGCCGCCTGCGCGAAGGACGTGCGCGCGCTGATGGAGGCCCCCGAACCGCCCACCTGCATCCTGTGCCCCGACGATTTCAGCTGCCTGGGCGCGCTGTCGGCCCTGGAGGAACTGAACCTCCGGGCACCGCAGGACGTGAGCCTGGCGGGCTGCGACGGCATCCGTATGGGCCAGATGATGCATCCGCGCCTGACCACCGTGCGGCAGGACGCCGCGGCGATTGCCAGGCAGGCCATTGTTCAACTGCTGGACGCCATCGAAAACCCCGACACGCATCGCCCCTGTCAAACGGTGATGCCCGCCGCGCTCCTGCCGGGGGAAACGCTGGGGCCAGTTCATAACCGTGTTGAGTGAAAGAGTACTTAAATTACAACGGGGCGAGGGCCTGTGCGGCCCTCGTGCACCTGCACCAGGAGATTTCATCTCCTGGACCTCAGTAGCGGAAGTAGCTTGGTTGGGTAGATCGGATTGGTTCCCGCTGTTGCATGGAGGAACATGGAAGCTTGGCTTCGTGCCGTTGTGCTGCATCCGGGGAAAGCCAGGGAATAATCCGCAGGGAAAAGTTTACTTTTCCCCTCGGATTTTCCCAGGCTTTCTTGGGCCAGAAGCCCTCAAACTTTTCGTAACCCCAGCGCGGCAGGCGGAGTTTGTTAGCCTATTCCAACGATGTTATTTCGCCAGTTGTGGGTCCAGGGTCCTCAGGACCCTGGTTGGGGTCTGGGGCGAATAGTCCCAGCGTGTCTCTTGGTGTTTTAAAAAAGCCCTTGAAAAGGATATGAACCGCAAGGATCTGAGAAGCTAACCCGCCAAATGGCGGAAGCGATATACAAAGCACACAATTTTAAAGGAGGAAGCATCATGAAAAAGACTCTGAGTGTCATCCTGTGCCTGGCGCTGATGATGAGCGCGCTGGCCATCGTGCCCGCCATGGCGGAGGAAACCGCCGCGCCCGTGGCCTACATCATGTACGCCGACGGCGCGTGGGCCAACCAGTTCTGGTACGATGGAAACGAGTATCCCGTGAAAGCCGCCACCGCCGAAATCAACGGCGCGGGCGAATATACCGTGGGCCTGGAATTCAACGAGGAAGCCCAGGGCCTGGCCTTCGCCGCCCTCGGCATCAAGAACGGCGAAACCCTGCTGCCCGGCTACACCATCGAGCTGAAGGCCATCCGCGTGAACGGCGAGGAAATCGCCTTTGAAAAGGGCTACACCTCCTCCGACGACGGCGTGGAAACCCGCATGAACATTTACAACGAATGGGTTTCCGAAGTGCCCAAGGACGCCCGTTCCTTCGACGGAAAGACTGACGACGTCAAGCCCGTCATCGTGGACAAGGAGCTGTTCGCCGCGGTCAAGACCATCGAAATCGACTTCGTCCTGCATCAGTTTGGCGTGGACACCGCTTACATCATGTACGCGGACGGCGCTTGGGCCAACCAGTTCTGGTATGACGGCAACGAATACCCCGTGACCGCCAAGACCGCCCAGATCAACGGCTTCGGCGATTACACCGTGGGCCTGGAATTCAACGAGGAAGCCCAGGGCCTGGCCTTCGCCGCCGTGGGCATCGTGAACGGCGAAAAGACCTATCCCGGCGCTTACATACGCATCAACGCCATGCGCGTGAACGGCGAGGAAATCGCCTTTGAAAAGGGCTATACTTCTTCCGACAACGGCGTGGAAACCCGCATGAACGTGTACAACGAATGGGTCAGCGAAGTGCCTGCCGACGCCCGCTCTTTCGATGGCAAGGTGGACGACGTGAAGCCCGTTATCGTGGACAAGGAATTGTTCGCCGCGGTCAAGAGCTTTGAAATCGACTTCTCCCTCCTGCCCGTGACCGACGTGGCTTACCTCATGTACGCGGACGGCGCGTGGGCCAACCAGTTCTGGTATGACGGCAACGAATATCCCGGCAAGGTGACCACCGCTGAAATCGCCGGTCCCGGCACCTACACCGTTGGCATCGAGCTGGACGAGGAAGCTCAGGGCCTGGCTTTCGCCGCCGTGGGCATCGTGAACGGCGAAAAGACCTTCAACGGCTATTTCATCGACGTGACCGAAATCAAGGTCAACGGCGAACCCATCACCATCGGCAAGGGCTATACCTCTTCCGACAACGGCATTGAAACCCGCGAAAACATCTACAACGAATGGGTCAGTGAGCTGCCCGCCGACGCCCGCCGCGCCGACGGCAGCCTGGAAGGCGCTGCCCCCGTCATCGTGGACAAGGAAGCCTTCGCCGCCTTCAAGTCCATCGAAGTGACCTTCAACTTCATCTACGGCAAGCCCATCGCCAAGGACGAGGAAGCCCCCCTGACCCAGGAAGAAGCGGACGCCCTCAAGCAGAACGGCTTCAACGCCTACATCGGCGTGCAGGGCAAGGACACCTACGTGTTCCGCAACAGCTGGGACGAAGCCAGCTACGGCCTTGCGAATCCTGAATTCTTCAACCGTCTGACCGGCTGGGACGCCGACAACAACGCGGTGGACTACGGCGGCGCCTTCGTGGACGCTGAAATCAAGGGCGACGGCGAATACACCGTGTCCTTCACCACCGGCGACATGGGCATGGGCGCCACCGCCGATTACAACATGCTCTTCGTTTCCACCAACATCCCCAGCAAGCTGGTCAACGACGGCTTCCTGACCATCGACAATGTCAAGGTGAAGTTCGGCTCCGGCGCGACCCAGGAATACACCGAGGTTGATACCTCCGGCGAAAACGTCGCCATCAAGATCATCGACACCTACAACCAGGCCGCCGCTCCCGCCATCACCTGGACCATTCCCGGTGCGAATGAAACCGTGGCCATCACCTTTACCGTCAGCGGCTGGTAATCGCATATCGTAATTGAAGGGAACTTTATATTACAACGGGGGCGAGGGCCTGTGCGGCCCTCGTGCACCTGCACCAAAGGTCTTCGACCTCTGGACTCCAATAGCGGATATTGCTTGAGGTGGAAAATCAGCATGGTTCCCGCTGATGCTGGGAGAGACGCGGAAGTCTGGCTTCGTGCCGTTGTGCTTCTGGCCCGGCGGCGAAGCCGCCAGCCCGGATGCTTTGCATCCGGGGAAAGCCTGGGAACAATCCCCAGGGAAAAGTGAACTTTTCCCCTGGGATTTTCCCGGCTTTCTTGGGCCAGAAGTCCTCAAACCTTCCGTAATCCCAGCGCGGCAGGCGGAACTTGGTTGTTTATCACAACAAAGTTAAGCCGAAACGAGCAATCTCGCCATGAAGGCGAGTTGCGACGATTGAGGCTGCGGATACTCAGGACCCTGGTTGGGGTCTGGGGCGAACAGCCCCAGCGTTTCCATTAAAGACTTAAAGTGCCCTTTATGTGTAAATGAAAACCGAAAGAGGAAGTGATGAACGCATGGTGTCTGCCCCTCAACGCGCGCTTCAGGGGGAGGACATGCCCCTGAGCCGCCGGCTGCCGCTGTGGGTATTCCGCATCGCGGCGCTGCTGGCCGGGATCGCCATGTTTTTCCCGCCCGCCAATCCGGGCCGCATCAGCGAAAAAATCAACGCGTCGGCCAGTCTGTTCACCAACGGCGTCAGCTATGGCACCATCACCAACAGCATGGGCCGCATCCTGCGTTCCCAGTGGATTCAGGACGCGGACATTACGCTGCTCATGATCGCCTGCGTCGTGGTGATGCTGGGCGTGATCCTCTGCGGCGTGGGCGGCTGCATGAGCCTGGGCAACCGCAAAATGCGGCGGCGCGGCTTTACGTTTCCGCTCATCGGCGCGCCGGTGATGGCGGCGGGCCTGGTGCTGATCCGGCTTTCCTATAACAAAATGATAGCCCACGGCGAAGAAGTGGACAAGCTGGATAAAATCAACATGATGATTCCCAGCGGGTTCTGGGTGTTCTGCGCGTTTGCGGGGCTTCTTTTCCTTACGGCGCTGATCGCGTTTCTGACCACGGAGAAGGAAACCGACCCCGCCGTGAAGATGGAAATGGACGAAAAATACCGGCTGTTTCTGATGATGCTGCCGGTGATCCTGCTGACGCTGATCTTTGCCTACCTGCCCATCTGGGGCTGGCGCTTCGCGTTCTTTGACTACACGCCCGGCGGAAGCATCGGCCCGGACAACTACGTGGGCTTCAAGTGGTTCAGCTTCCTGTTCTCCGACCCCGCAACCACGAAGGATCTGATCCGCGTACTGCGTAACACGCTGGTGATGAGCGGCCTGGGCATCGCCACCTCCTGGCTGCCCATCGCGTTTGCCGTGCTGCTGGCCGAGGTGCGCTCCACCAAGTTCCAGCGCTTCGTGCAGACCTTCACCACCATTCCCAACTTCATTTCCTGGGTGCTGGTGTATGCCATCGCCATCTGCATTTTCTCCACCGACGGCTTTATCAACAGCTTTCTGACCAACGTGATGCACGTGTCCGGAGCAAACACCAACTACCTCCAGGTCGCCGACCACACGTGGCTGAAAATGCTGCTGTGGGGCACCTGGAAGGGCGTGGGCTGGAGCGCCATCGTGTACATTGCGGGCATCGCGGGCATCGACCAGCAATTGTATGAAGCCGCGAAGGTGGACGGCGCGAACCGCTTCCGCTGCATCTGGCACATCACCATTCCCGGCCTGACGCCCACCTACATGGTCATGCTGCTCATGAGCATCGCGGGCATCCTGAGCAATGGCATGGAGCAATACCTGGTGTTCTCCAACGCCATGAACAAGGACGTGATCGAGGTCCTGGACCTGTACGTATACAACATCGGTATCGGCCAGAACCGGATTTCCCTCAGTACCGTGGTGGGCATTTCCAAGTCCCTCATCGGCATTACGCTGCTCTTCGCGGCGAACGGCATTTCCAAGACCATTCGCGGCGAAAGCATCATATAAGGGGAGGCGAAGGCAATGAGCAAAAAAGAACAGAACGCCCCCCAGCATATCAAGCGCACCACCGGGGACTGGATCTTCGATATCGCGGTCATCATCTTCTTCTGCATTTTCACCTTCATCTGCATCTTCCCCTTCTACTACCTGCTCATCAACACCATTTCGGATAACGACCTGGTCACCAGCGGGCGGGTGAACTTCTTCCCGATGCTGAAAAACGCCGAGGGCAACCCGATCTTCGGCGTCCAGGTGAACAACTACGTGGCGCTGCAAAACGTGCAGGACCTGGGCTCCTCCGTGCTGGTCACGGTGGCCCGCACCCTCCTGGGCACGGCGCTGATGGTGATCACCTCCGCCTGGGCGGGCTATCTGGTCACCAAGCAGAAGATGTGGAAGCGCTCCTTCTGGTACCGCTTCCTGGTGGTCACAATGTACTTTAACGCGGGCCTGGTGCCCTGGTACATGAACATGCTCATGATGGGCCTGACCGACAACTTCCTGGCCTACATCATCCCCGGCATGGTGGCCCCCTACAACATCATCCTGGTGAAAACCTACATCGAGTCCATTCCCTCTTCCCTGGAGGAGAGCGCGGTCATCGACGGCGCGTCCACCCTCAAGGTGTGGCTCAAAATCATCCTGCCCCTCAGCGTGCCCATCCTGGCCACCATCGCCATCTTCGGCGCGGTAGGCAATTGGAACTCCTTCCAGGATTCCCTGCTGCTGATGAACAACCGGCCCGACCTCTACACCCTCCAGCACCGGCTGTACATCTACCTCAATTCCTCCAGCAACCTGGGCGCTATGATGAGCCAGGGCGGCACCATCAGCGAACAGGCCGCCCAAAGCATGCTGAACCAGCGCGTTATCCAGTATACCGTGTCCATGGTCAGTATCATCCCCATCCTGCTGGTCTATCCCTTCATGCAGCGCTTCTTTGTTAAGGGCATCATGCTCGGCGCGGTGAAGGGCTGACCTAGGCGAGGGCCTGTGCGGCCCTCGTGCACCTGCACCAGGAGATTTCATCTCCTGGACCTCAATAGCGGATATTGCTTGAGGCATAAAAACAGCTTGATTCCCGCAGAAGCGGGAAGGAACGCGGAAGTTTGACTTGGTGCCGTGGTGCTTCTGGCCCGGCGGTGAAGCCGCCAACCCGGATGCAAAGCATCCGGGGAAAGCCAGGGAATAATCCGTAGGGGAAAATGAATTTTCCCCTCGGATTTTCCCGGGCTTTCTTGGGCCAGAAGCCCTCAAACTTTCCGTAACCCCAGCGCGGCAGGCGGAACTTGCTTTCTCTCTACTGCTTGCTTAATCGCCTATTGGGATGCAAGGGATGAAATCCCTTGCCGCAGGTCTGGGGGCGCGCAGCCCCCAGCGTAACCCACCCGTACATCTTTCACTGCGTCAATCTATAAAGTGTTCCAAAAAAGACAGGAGGTTATGTTCATGAAGAAACTGCTTGCTTTCCTGCTGGCGGCTACACTGCTGCTGAGCGTGGCGGCGGTACCCGCAATGGCGGAGGACGAGGACATCTACGCCAAGCTGGAGGACATCGGCGTATACGACGGCGAGCCCATCACGATCAACGTATACAGCCAGCTGGCGAATTACAGCGGCATTCAGGCCCATTGGAGCGCCGATTTGCTGCTGGACAAGTTCAACGTGAAGATCAACATCATCCCTGATTCCGACGGCACCTACGCCACCCGCATGGAGAGCGGCAACCTGGGCGACATCGT
The DNA here is from genome assembly GCA_902801765.1 of uncultured Eubacteriales bacterium. Classification (GTDB taxonomy): domain Bacteria; phylum Bacillota; class Clostridia; order Christensenellales; family Aristaeellaceae; genus RUG563. The sequence goes on along the minus strand of CADCJO010000006.1, from coordinate 97,429 downwards.
GGTCTGGGGCGCGGATGGCGACAAGTACCAGGACGCGGTGAGCCAGGGCCTGCTGCTGGACTGGGAAGAGGACGATCTGGCGGCGGAGTACGCCCCCTACCTGTGGGAAAACTATCAGATGGCGCTGGAAGCCAACCGGGCCAAGAACCCGGACGGCAAGGTGCACGGCTTCGGCCACAACGTGGCGCTGAAAGCGGGCAGCCATGAAAACTTCTTCTACACCTGGGACGTGCGCTGGGATCTGTACCAGCAGCTGGGCTGTCCCGCGGTGAAGGACCTGGACGCCATGATCGACCTGTTCAAGCAAATGAAGGAGCTGTGCCCCACGGATGAAAACGGCAATGAAACCTACGCCGTGTCCATCTGGCCTGACTGGGACGGCAACATGGTGATGTACGTGAAGGCCCTGGCTACCGCCTACTTCGGCTGGGACGAATTTGAGCTGGGCCTCATCAACACTGAAAACGGTCAGTTCCAGGGCTGCCTGGAGCCCGATGGGCTGTATATACAATGCTTGAAATTCTTCAACCAGCTCTACCGCGAAGGCCTGCTGGACCCCAACTCCGCCAGCCAGACCTATTCCACCATGGGTGAAAAGGTGAAGGCAGGCGGCACCTTCTGGAGCATCTTCAACTACGCGGGTTCCGCTATCTATAACACCGCTGAACATTTGGACGCCGGCAAGTACATGTACACCCTGGTGCCCGACGAAGCCACGCCCATTTCCTACGGTCTGTCGCTGACCGGCGGCAACCGCATCTGGAGCGTCGGCGCGGACGCCGAATACCCCGAACTGTGCCTGGCAATCATTGATTACCTGGCAACTCCCGAAGGCAGCCTGACCATGTGGTACGGCCCCAAAGGCCTGACCTGGGATTACGACGAAGAGGGCGGCGCGTACTTTACTGAGCTGGGCAAAAAGACCAGCGCGGACCCCGCCTTCGATATGGCGGGCGTTACCCTCATCGGCCCGCGCACCGGAAAGGAATATCCCCAGAGCGGCACCTACAATGACGGCGCGCTGCAAATCAACAACACAACCCTGACCGCCAGCCAGCAGAACCCCGACAGCAAAAAGACCGAAACCCTGGATAAGGAAGGCTGGGTCAGCGTGCTGAGCGCCGACCTGCGGCCCATCCAGCAGGCCTGGGTTGACTGGGCGGGCGCTGCCTCCACCCAGCAGTATCTGGAAAAGCACCCCTACAAGGTGATGCTGGACAAGGGCACCTACGCCCCCGCCAAGCGCGACCAGGTGCTGGACACCAAGTGGAGCCAGATTCAGACCGCGGTCAAGACCTATTCCTGGCGCGCCATTTACGCCAAGAACGACGGCGAATTCAACTTCCACCTGAACCAGATGATCAAGGACTGCAACGCCTACGGCTACCAGGACTGCGTGGCCTGGTGCGAGGAGCAGGCGGCCCTGTGCTGGGCGGCCCAGCAGGCCCAGGCGGCGCTGGTCAACTGAGCATCGACAAAGTCGATGCTCAGCCATCGAAAGTCAGCTAAAGCAGTCTTTCGATGGAAACATCAATTTCCTGTAAAATGGCATTTCCTTTGGAAACGCTCATTTTACGGCCGGAAATTGATATAGGAAGCAACATTCTGTTGCCTGCCCGGGGCTTCCACCCGGCCTACGCTGAAAACGGTACACTGTACCGTTTTCCAGGCGCTTCGTCCCCCGGCGCCGTACACGCCGCCGCCTGCGGATTACAATCGAAGGGCCTGCGGGCCCTTCGATGCATCCCGGGGTTTGTAAACGGTTTGCGGCCCCCCTTTCGGCAAGGAAGGGACCCTTCAGAAACAAGAGAAGGACGGAACGAAATGAAAAAGATGATCTGTCTGTTTTTGGCCCTGCTGATGCTCTGCGCCTGCCTGCCCGCGCTGGCGGAAGGGGCTTCCGGCGATGACGGAACGATGCGGGAAGGCTTAACGGCAGTGGAAGCCACCCGGCTTATGGGCAACGGCATCAACCTGGGCAACACCATGGAAGCCTGCGACAACACCCGGGGCCGGTACGCCGACGACCCTGTGGTATACGAAACTGCCTGGGGCCAGCCCGTGACCACCCAGGAGATGCTGACCGGCATGAAGGAAGCCGGGTTTGACACCATCCGCATTCCTGTGGCCTGGATGACCAACGCCACCGCCATGCCCTATGAAATGAAGGATTACACTATCGACCCGGCTTACCTGGCCCGGGTGAAGGAGATCGTGGATTATGCCCGGAACGCTGGCATGTATGTGATCCTCAACGACCACTGGGACGGCGGCTGGTGGGGCATGTTCGGCTCGGAAAGCAAGGAAACTGCGGCCTTCGCCATGGAAGCCTATCAGGGCATGTGGCGGCAGATTGCGGAATATTTCCGGGATTACTCCGATTATCTGATTTTTGAAAGCGCCAACGAGGAGCTCGGCGCGCGGTTCGACGAAAATTCCCCCTGCTACGCCCGGGATTCCGTGCTGTCCTATCTGCCGGATAACGAGCGCTACACCTTGACCAACCGGGTCAATCAGGCGTTCGTGGACACCGTCCGCGCCACCGGCGGCAACAACGCATCCCGCTTCCTGCTGATTGCGGGCTACGGCACCAACATCGACCAGACCTTCGACAGCCGCTTCCAGATGCCCAAGGATACGGCAAACAAGAAGCTGATGGTGTCGGTGCATTACTACGACCCCTGGAGCTACTGCGGCGCGTCCAGCGCGGCGGGCGCTACTCTGTGGGGCAAGGCGGCGGACTTTGACGCCATGTACAAAACCCTGAGCAAGATGAGCAAATTCGTCAGCCAGGGCTACGGCGTGGTCATCGGCGAATACGGCGCGCTGCCGGGCAGCGACGGCGTGATGAAAACGAACGCCGCGCAGTATCACAAAGCCTTCCTGGACTGCTGCGACGCGCTGGACTTCACCTCCTGCCTGTGGGATTGCAGCGGCTTCTTCGTCCGGAAGGAACTGAAGATCACGGACCCGGACATGGCGGCGGTTTACGCCGGGCGGAACGCGGCCTCCGAACAGGGCCGGGACTGCGCCGACATCGCTGCGGCGGGCAAGCAAGCCTTGGATGAAACCATCGCCGCCGCGCCAGCGACTCTGCGGGAGGACGCTTTGGAAGTCAATGAGGATGCCTGCGTTGCCTGGATCATGTTCAGCGAAGGAAGCTGGGCGCTGAGCTACAGCGTGGGCGACACATACACCCCCGATTCCATCACCCCCGGCATCGTGCCCACCGACGTGGAGATCACCGGCGAAGGCGAATATACTGTCGCTCTGGACTTTACCGGCACGGAAAAGGGCTACGCCGAAAACGTGGCGTTCAGCGCCATCGGCATTGCCAACGGCGAACAGAAATTCCCCGGCTACTGCATCAACATCACGTCCTGCCTGATCAACGGCGAAGCCGTGAAATTCAAGGGCCGGAACTACACCTGCTCCGACGACGGAAAATGCACCCGCACGAACCTCTTTAACGAATGGGTGAACATGAAAGCTGTTGGGAAGGATACCGCCCGCGTGCTGTTTGGCGATCTAACCGGCATTTCCGCCACGCTGCTAGATCGCAGCAACCCCATCATGAACCGCATCGAAACCCTTTCTGTCACATTCACCTACGCGCCCAGAAAAACCGCCAGGTAAAAATGGTTCACGATGCCTGCATGCAGCAAATCATGCTGTCCTGATTACAGAAAAAACTACTTCGTAAAGGTGAGGGAATCATATGAAACGAATCATATCGCTGACGCTTGCATTCCTGCTGCTGTTTGCCACGGCTTGCGCCGGAATGGCCGAAACTGCTGACAAGACGGAACACCGGCTGGAAGAGAAAAAGGTGAAGACATATGCTCTGGACATGGAAAGCAGCTTCGTCTGCCCGATGTATTTCGTGGATGGCGCAGAGGATATGCCCTGGATCGATATTGAAGTCTGGGGCAATGTGCTCAACTTTCTTCAGCAGGAAGTATATGGCGAAAAGGCATTTGAGCTGACCTATTCCTGCGATGGAGAAAAGGCCCAGCTGACCCGGGAAAACGGGTTTCGCATGGTGGCGGACTTTGAGGAAGGCACCCTGCTTTTCGACGATTACAACGGGTTCATTCACGAACCCGGCGGCATAACGCCTCTGCTGGATTTGGTCACTGCAACGGGGTTTGACGCGAACGGCAGGCCGACGCTTTTTCAGCGGGACGCCGATGCTTCCTTCGACCGTTACGGCGAGCCTGTGCTGCTGGAGCTGGGAGAGTACGATATCGAAATGATTCATGTGAATGATCTCTATCTTGTGCCGATGCAGACCCTGAGCGATTTCACCCTGGCCACCAACGCCAACGTGGAAATGCTGTATAACGGCAGTGAGGCGTTCATCACCAATGAAAAGCTGATGGGCGAGCACGATGCGTATACGGAGATTGGGAAAAGATACTATTCCGCCGAGCCCGCAGAACGCAGCACAGCGCTGGCGGATTATGGCTACAATGAGCTGTGCCTGGTGCTGGACTGCTTGTATGGCTTGAAGCAGTCCCATGATATCGACAGCTTCGCTTCCCTGTTCTGGAAGATCGGCTACGATGAACCTCTGACCAGCACAAACCCCGCAGACGCCGACGCGGCGCTCTATGCCTTCCTGGATTATTACCTGAACGACGGGCACACCTATTTCGACGGCTATTCCTGGATGGCGGGTGAAGATAAGCTGGTAGGCATGGATGGCTCTGCGTCCGTCTCGCTGAACGAGCAAGTCAAACGGTACGGCGCGGCGCGGGAAAAGATCCTTGGAGATTACTCTCCTTATCAGGAAGTGGGCAACACTGCTTACATCACCTTTGATGAATTTAAGAGTACCTATTCGTCCGCATACTACGACGCGCTGGAGGGCAAAAGCGATTTTCCCATTGATACCATCGGACTGATCATTTACGCTCACAACAAAATCTACCGGGAGGACAGCCCCATTGAAAATGTGGTGATCGACCTGAGCAACAACACCGGCGGCGCTGTAAACGCGGCGGCCTTTGTGATCAGCTGGTTCCTGGGGAAGGCTGAGATGAACGTGAAGGATACCTTCACCGGCGCAATGTCCACGGGAGTATACCGCGCGGACGTGAACCTGGACCGGGTATTTAACGAATATGACAATTGCTCCGAAAAGAATCTGTACTGCCTCATTTCCCCCGTCAGCTTCTCCTGCGGCAACACGGTGCCCGCCGCATTCAAAGCCTCCGGCAAGGTTACACTGCTGGGACGACCCTCCTCCGGCGGCGCCTGCACGGTGCAGTTCCTCTCCTCTGCCTGGGGAACCTACTTTGATATTTCCGGCTCCAGCCGCATGTCTTTCAACAAAAACGGTTCCTACTATGACATCGACCAGGGCGTGCAACCGGACTTTATTCTTTCCCGGCCGGAAAGCTTCTATGACCGGGAAGCGCTGACAGAATACATCAACCACCTTCCCTAAAAATCACCGCAAAGCAAAGATCCCCCGGCAAAACCGGGGGATCTTTACTTGTAAAACTATTGTTTATTTGTCTGCCGGGGCCAGCACAATCGCCGTCCTGGCGGGGAGATACAGCTTCACATGGCCGTCCTCCACGGGCATGGACTGATGGGCGATGCGGTCAAAGCCGTTGTAGCATCCATCGTCGCTGGTGAACAGCACGTCGTACGCCTTTTTCCCGGTGACGGGGATGGGATAATCCACGAAGCTCTGGGTGGGGGAGAAGTTGAAGGCGAACAGCAGCCCGCCGCGCTCGAAGGCGATCACGTGGTCGCTGTTGTGAATCCAGTTGAGAACGGGATATTCCTGATCCAGGATATGGTACTTGGTGGCGGCGTGGATCATGTCCCGGTCGAAGGCGTAGAGGTCCTTGTATTTCAGGGCTTCGTTTTTCAGCAGGCTCCACTGGCGGCGGCAGTAATGGAAGCTGTTGCCGTTGCCGGGGCGGGGGAAGTCGATCCATTCGGGATGGCCGAACTCGTTGCCCATGAAGGTAAGGTAGCCGTTGCCGCCGGCGGCCAGGGTGAGCAGGCGGGTGATTTTATGCAGCGCCACGGCCCGGTCGATCACGCCGGTGTGGCAGTCCTCCTGCATATCGGTATACATGGCGGCGTCGGCGTAGCGGAAGATCATCGTCTTATCGCCGACCAAGGCCTGGTCGTGGCTTTCCACATAGGCGATGGTGCCCGCGTTGCGGAAGGTCAGCTCCCGCCACATGTCCTCCATCCACCAGTCCTCGTCCTTCTTTTTGCTGAGCTTGATCCACATATCCGGCAGGCCCATGCCCAGGCGGAAGTCAAACCCGATGCCGCCGTCGGCGACGGGCTCGCACATGCCGGGCATACCGCTCATGTCCTCGGCCACGGTGAGGGCCCGGGGGTTCACCTGGCGGATCAGCTCGTTGGCCAGCATCAGATAGACCACGGCCTCCAGGTCGGTGTTCATGGTGAAGTACATATCCAGGCTGCTGAAATTGGTGCCCAGGGCGTGGTCATTGTAGAGCATGGAGGTCACGCCGTCAAAGCGGAAGCCGTCGAAGTGGTATTCCTCCATCCAGAATTTCAGGTTGCTCAGCAGGAAGTGGATGACCTCGGGCTTGTCGTAGTTGAAGCACTTGGTGCCCCAGGCGGGATGGTCGCCCTTGCCGCCCTCGTGGAAGAACTGGTAGGAGGTGCCGTCGAACAGGTTGATGCCCTCCAGGGTGTTGGCCACCGCGTGGGAATGCACCACGTCCAGCAGCACCCGGATGCCCATTTCGTGGGCCTTGTTCACCAGGTATTTCAGGTCGTCCGGGGTGCCGAAGCGGCTGGAGGCGGCGAAGAAATTGCTCACCTGGTAGCCGAAGGAGCCGTAGAAGGGATGCTCCATGATGGCCATCAGCTGGATGGTGTTGTAGCCCGCGTCCTTCACATGGGGCAGCACCAGGTCTGCAAAGTCCCGGTAGGTGGCGATGCGGTAATCCTCGGTGCACATGCCCACGTGGGCCTCGTAAATCAGGGGCTTTTCGTCGTTACGGAAGTCCTGATCCGTCCAGGCGTAGGGTTCCAGGTCGTCCCATACTTCGCAGCACCAGCTACCGTTGGACCAGTCCTGGATGGCGCGGCGGGTGTAGAGGGGCAGATGCTGGGTCAGGTGGTCGCCGTTCTGAACGATGGTGATCACCTTGCTGCCTTTGTGCAGCGTGTCGCCGGGCAGAAACAGCTCCCAGTTGCCGTTATCCTTTTTTTCCATGGGCGTTTTCGTCCAGGCCCAGTCGTTGAATTCACCCGCCAGGTACAATTGATCGGCGGCGGGGGCCCACTCCCGGTACACCCAGCCGTCGGGCTGATGATGGAAGCCGTAGTATTTATGGGCGTTGGCAAAGTCCTTTAGCGACGTTTTTCCCTGCAAAAGCTGATACAGCTTATTCTTGTACCGCTCCATGCGCAGGTTGATGTCGCCCTCGAAGGGCACGAGCTCGGGATGGGTTTTCAAAATATGATACATGGGTCAAAACCGCCTTTCCGTCAATTGGCATATGATTGCTATGCACTTTCTTCATTCATATTATAACAGCAAAACGCTGGGATGGCAAGGGCCTTTGAACCTTTGGACTGCCGTTCTTTTTGTGAACAGAAGCGTTCATTCGGAATGAACAAGGCTGGAATGATTTGGCAGAAGGGGGACAGATACTTTTGCTTTCGATGCGTTATGATGCCTTTATTCCGAAAGAGGGCTTTCTGATCACCCTGGAAACACTTGGAAGCAGGAAACGATTTTTCCAGGAATTACCATAAAACAAGGGATGAATGACCTCTTTGCATTCGTCGTTGTGGTGTACGGTCAAGGCCGGAACAAGCGAATCAACAAAGGAGGAATCTCTCAATGAGCAATTGGAAAACCCATCGCATTCTCAGCTTCGCCCTGGCAGGGGCGCTGTGCATGACCGCGCCCGCGGCGGCGATGGCCAGTGAGTTTGCCACCGTGCAGGGCGGCGGGCTGAATCTGCGCCAAACCGCGTCGCTGGACGCCAAGGTGCTGGGCCAGTATGGCACGGGCACCTGGATCGAAGTGGTCAAGAAGGGGGAAACCTGGAGCCAGGTCAAGGTCAACGGCAAGGCTGGCTACATGATGACCAAGTACCTGAACTTTGCCCAGAACGGCAAAACCCTGTACGTGCGCACCAATACCGGCATCGGTCTGAACCTGCGGGAAGCGCCCAACCTGTGCGCGAAGATCATCACATCCTTCCCCATCAACACAGCGGTGAACGTGATTCAGGCGGGGGAGACCTGGTATAAAGTAAAGGTAGGCGAACTGACAGGCTATATGTCCAGCGCGTACCTGAGCGCGAAGCAGGCTGCATCGACCGCTCCTTGCACCCCTGCTTCGAAGCCGACCTGCGCCACCCTGAAAAATATCAACGGCGGCTGCTATGTCAACTTCCGCAAAGCGCCCGGCATGAAGACCAAGATCATCAAGGCATATCCCATCGGCACCGCCGTCATCGTGCTGGAAAAGGGAAAACTGTGGAGCAAGGTGGAAATCGACGGCCAGCAGGGCTTTGTAAGCACCTACATGCTCAAATTCTGAAAAAACAGGAAAAAACAATCATCCAAACCGGCGGGCCTTGGCCGCTTGATGAAAAGCCGCTCCTCAGCTTTGGGGAGCGGTTTTATCGTCTGTTTTTTACCTGAAAAGATGGCAATTTTCCGAAAGAAAATGCTGAAAAAACCTTGACAAAAGACGAAATATTTCGTATACTATCAGACGCATCAATAGACTCCGCTAGCCCCGGGTGCTATTGTACACGCCCGAACGTGCGACCATCACGGAAAGGCAACAGAAGTTTACCTGATTTTTCAAGGAGGAAATTCACTTGAACACCTATATGGCAAATGCGCAGAACGTAGAGCGCAAGTGGTATGTCGTTGATGCAGACGGCATGGTGCTTGGTCGTCTCGCCAGCCAGGTGGCCAATATCCTGCGCGGCAAGAACAAGCCCATCTATACGCCCCATGTGGATACCGGCGATCACGTGATCATCGTGAACGCTTCCAAGATTGTGCTAACCGGCAAAAAGCTGGACCAGAAGATCTATTATCATCATTCCGGTTATGCCGGTGGCCTCAAGGAAACCAAGTACCGCAAGCTGATTGCTGAAAAGCCCGAATTCGCGGTGCGCCACGCCATCGTGGGCATGCTGCCCAAGGGCCCCCTGGGTCGTCAGATGGCCTCCAAACTGCGCATCTATGCCGGCCCCGAACATGAACAGGCCGCGCAGAAGCCCGAAAAGCTGGAACTCATCAAGTAAGAAGCGAAGCGGAAGGAGTAAACGATCATGGCAAATGATTTCAACGCCGTTGGCCGTCGGAAGTCCGCGGTCGCCCGTGTGCGTCTCGTGCCCGGTGAAGGCAAAGTTTTGATTAACAAGCGCGATATCGACGATTATTTCGGTCTGGAAACCCTGAAGATGACCGTGCGTCAGCCCATGAACCTGGTTAACGTCGGCGGCAGCTTCGACGTGCTGGTCAATGTTCGCGGCGGCGGCCTGACCGGTCAGGCCGGCGCTATCCGTCACGGCATCAGCCGCGCCCTGTGCAAGGTGAATCCCGAACTGCGGGACGCCCTGAAAAAGGCCGGTTTCCTCACCCGTGACCCTCGTATGAAGGAACGCAAGAAGTACGGCCTCAAAGCCGCCCGTCGCGCGCCTCAGTTCAGCAAGCGTTAACAATGCTTATCAACCCAGGGAATCAGCGATTTCCTGGGTTTTTTCTTCTTTTATCATAAATCGGAGAAGGGAATACTGATATGTGGCAATGCCCCACGTGCGGGCGCACGTTTGACAAGCAGGGTCAATCCCACTACTGCCAAAAGCCCAAGACGATTGACGAATACATCGAGCAGCAGGACGCCGCCGTACAGCCCGCGCTGCGGGAGCTTCGGGCCATCCTGCGCGCCGCGCTTCCCGAAACTGAGGAGCGCATTTCCTGGTCCATGCCCACCTACTGGAAGGGCAGGAACCTGATCCATTTCGCCGCCTCCAGGAAGCACCTGGGCCTTTATCCCGGCGGCGAGGCTACGGGTGTGTTCGCGGAGGATTTGAAGGAATATGACGTGAGCAAGGGCACGATTCGGCTTCCCTATGATCGGGAATTGCCCAAGGAACTGATTGCCAGAATTGCCCGCTGGTGTTTGGAAATGTACGGAAAATGAAAGCATATTATCATTTGCCTGGATTATTTGAATTTTATGATTTTTATCAGTCTTTCCTGCCTCTTTTCCGGGAGCGCAGAGAATGGTTTTACGACTGGTGCGAAATCGGCTCCATTTACGGCGCGCCGGGTGACTGCCTCTGGGGAGGAGGAAGAGTTGGATTCGGTGATGAAAAAGCGGAGAACGCGGCCTCGCTGATGCGAAAGCACGGTATTTCCTCACGGCTGACCTTCAGCAATTCCCTGCTGCGGGAAGAACATCTGAACGACCGCAAATGCAACGCCCTGTGCGCCATATTTGAAAACAGCGGTTCAAACGGCGTGATCATTTGCTCGGACTTGCTGCTGCGGTATCTGCGGCAGAAGTTTCCCGGTTTTTACTTTGTTTCTTCCACCACCAAGGTCCTGACGGAATTTGAACAGTTCAGAACCGAATTGGACCGCCCGGAGTTTCGCTATGTAGTGCCCGATTTCAGGCTGAATAAAGCCTTCGACAGATTAAACGGTTTGAGTGAATCCCAGAAGCGGAAAGTGGAATTTCTGTGCAATGAGTGCTGCTGGTTTGACTGCCCTGACAGAAAAGCATGCTATGAAAATGTCAGCCGAAAAAACCTGGGGGAGATCTGTGCGGATCACCTCTGCGTGTCGCCGACCGCGCACAGGGGCTACCGTTTTTCTGATGCCATGAAAAATCCCGGCTTCATCAGTGTGGAAAATATTCTGAACATCTATTTGCCCTGCGGTTTTTCCCAGTTTAAAATTGAGGGACGCAGTCTGGGCAGCGCCCTTCTGCTGGAGTTTTTGCTGTATTACATGACGAAGCCGGAATATCAGTTGAATGTCCGGGAAGAAATATACCTGAGCAGTACCCTGGACCTGTTTTAGCCTTATCAGCAATTCGGTTCCTCAGCTTTTATATGATACTGTTTCTCGTCAAAACCATTGAATCTTCGGGCGTCTTTTCCGCCGCAAAGCGGTGATTGCTCGTTTCGGCTGATCTCACCGTCGATGAGATTCCCGCCACAGGCGGTCATCGACGGTTCGTCCTCCCTTCATTCAGCTTTGTCAGAACGAAAAATTCATCCCGAATCTTTCGATATTTTAGACGAGCAATAGTATGAAGCGGAAGTGCGGGCCGAGGCGGACATAATCAAAAAGAGGGACGCGTGTCCAAGACACGCGCCTCTCTTTTTGTTGTTTTGGAATTACTTTTCGTACTGGATGCCGTACACTTCGGCCAGCTTCTCGATGCGTTCATCGATGATAGCCTGGCCGCCGGAAGCGAGGTAATCGGCCATGCCGGCGTCGAATTCGGCGTCGAAGGCATCAACGGCAGCGGTGACAGCCTTGGTCAGCAGCGCGTCGCGCTTGGAGGTCAGGCTGGTGCCCACGTCGTTTTCAGCTTCGATGGTGCCGCAGTTGAAGTGCTTGGCGATGCGACCGTTGGTTTTGCTGTAGGCGTTGGCCTGGATGACGATGTCCGCGGGGATGCCGGGATAGCTCAGCGCGGTGGACGCGTCGGTGGCTTCACCCAGGTACAGGCCGTTGCAGGTCATGGTGTAGTCGATGTTGTTGCCGGAGTTCTTCACCCATTCGCCGGTGGCGGGCAGGATCTGATAAGCGCCGCCCTCAGCCATGACGAAGTTGGTGCCTTCCAGACCGGTCTGCAGGTACTTGATGGTTTCCGCGCTGGAGATGAAGTTCAGGTACAGCAGAGCAGCCAGAGGTTCGTCGCAGGTGGAGGGGAGGAAGGACTTACGGTCGCTGCCGACCACGCTGCCCAGGAACTTGCGGGTGATGCCGGCATTGTTCTCGAAGCAGTCGATCGGGATGTACATCGCGTCTTCGCCCACGTTGCGGATCAGGTTGGCGGCGATGGAGTCTTCACCGTTGCGGAAAGGATAGTCCCAGTTGTGCATGAAGGCGCCCACGTAACCGGCCTTCATCATGTTGTCTTCTTCGGTGCTGTCGGTGTACAGAGCGAAGTCCTTCCAGACCAGGCCTTCGTTGTACCAGGCGTTCAGGGTGCGGATGCCTTCCTTGTAGTTCGGATACAGCAGGTGACGATCGTCATAGCCGTACACGTACAGGGTTTCGTCGGTCACGTCGTCGGGAACGAAGCTGATGCTCATCAGGTCATTGCGCCAGCCGATGTCGGTGGAGGTGGTGTAGGGCACCATCTTGTCGGCATCAGCGCCCAGCAGGGTTTCGGCGTTGTCGCGGAAAGCAACCAGCGTGTCATGGAATTCCTGGGTGGTGGTGGGAACGGCCAGGCCCAGTTTATTCAGCCAGTCCTGACGGATGAAGGTGGTGATGCGGCCATTGTTGGGCATCGCGCCTTGCAGCATGTACACGGTGCCGGTGGCGGGGTCCTTGTCATAGAACAGGTTTTCCGCGCCGATCAGGGCCTTGAGGTCTTCCAGCTGATCGCCGTATTCTTCCAGATAGGGAGCCAGGTCGATCACGCCGCCCATGCCCGCGTAGTTCAGGATGGTGGGAGCGGAATAGGTGTAGCAGATGTCGGGGGCATCGCCGATGGCCAGCAGGTTGTTCAGGTCATCCACTTCGCTCCAGCGGCCTACGGACACGTATTCAACTTCCACGTTGTAGCGTTCCAGCATACCCTTCTTCAGGTATTCGGTCCACACGTTGTTGGTGGGATCGGTGCCGCCGTCGTTGTTGCGGTTAAAGATTTCGACGGTGATGTGGCGGGTGTTGGTGAACTTGCCGTCCACAAAGCCGTCATCCGCGGCGAACGCGCTCGTCGCGCCCAGGGTGGCGATCATCGCCAGCATGAGAACCAGTGCCAGGATACGTTTCATGAGTATTTCCTCCTTTTTATATTCAGGGCTCCTGCCCTTAGGAACGAAGAAGTATGAAGTTCTAAGTTCCAAGTTCTAAGCCATCTTGACCCCCTAAATAGTGTACAAAGAAAAATTCATTATTCAGCTTAGAACTTTTAACTTGGAACTTAGAACTTTTAGCTTAGAACTTACCCTTTCACCGCGCCGATGGTGACGCCGGACACGAAGTACCTTTGCAGCCAGGGATACACAATCAGGATCGGGACAGTGGCGAACATAACGGTGGCCATCTGGATGGTCTTGGAAACACCGTTGGAGAAGAAGCCTTCCTGGGCGGCCTGTTCGCTGGTCTGGGTGGAGTTCTTGATGACGTTGTACAGCAGCAGCTGAATAGGCCAATACTTTTCTGCGCTGGATTTTTTCAGGTACATCAGCGCGTCGGAGAAGCCGTTCCAGCGGCCCACGGCGTAGAACAGCGCCAGGGTGGCAATGACCGGCAGGCTCAGGGGCAGATACACCTGCACCAGCGTGCGGATGGGGCCTGCGCCGTCAATCTCGGCGGCCTCGCGCAAGCTCTCCGGCACGCCGTAGAAGAAGGAACGCATGATGATCACGTTGAATACGCTGATGCAGTTGGGGATGATCAGCGCCCAGGGGGTGTTGAGCATTTTCAGGTTATTCAGCAGGATGTAGGACGGGATGGTGCCCGCGCTGAAATACATGGTGAACAGGATGATAAAGTTGATAAATTTGCCGCCCTTCAGGTTGGAGTAGGTCAGCGGATAGGCGGCGCAGATGGTCAAGAACAGGGACAGCAGGGTGCAGCCCACCGTCAGCAGCGCCGTCCACCACAGGGAGCGGACGTACTTTTCGGTGGTCAGCACGGTGCGGTAGGCTTCCGTGTTCCAGCCCTTGGGCCAGAGAAACACGTCGTTGCGCACCAGCGCGTCGGCGGAGGACAGGCTGCACGCCAGCACGTGCACCATGGGAATGAGGCAGATCAGCATCAGGATCAGGCAGAACAGGGCGATCAGCAAATCGCCGACCTGGGTCTTTTTGGATTTAATCATGCCGTCCTTTAGATGCTTGGAGGACAGAGTCGCTTGCTTTGTGCTCATTTCATCCACCCCCTTACCAGACGCCCCGCTCGCCAAATTTCTTGGCCAGCCAGTTGGAGAGCAGCAGGAAGATCACGCACACCACGCTCTGGAACAAGCCCACGGCGGTGCTCAGCGAGAACTGGCTGCCCTGGATACCGCGCTCATACACGAAGATGGAGATGGTCTTGCTGGCCCCCTCCACCAGGGGATTGCTTAAGGTAAACGGTCGGTCGAACTCGGAGCCAAGGATATGGCCCAGGTTCATGATCAGCAGCACGATGATGGTGGAGCGGATGCCGGGCAGCGTCACGTGCCAGATCTTGCGCAGGCGGCCCGCGCCATCCACTTCCGCGGCTTCATACAGCTCGGGGCTGATAGCAGTCAGGGCGGCCAGATAAATAATCGTGTTCCAGCCGCATTCCTTCCAGATACCCAGAACAATGTAGGTGGCGCGCCAGTTGCCCTCCGTCCCCACGAATGGGATTGCCGTGCCAAAGGCTTTGTTGATCAGGCCGTCGTTGGTGGCGAACAGGCGCAGGGTGATGCTGGAAATGATGACCCAGCTCAGGAAGTGGGGCAGGTAGAGCACCGTTTGGGTGACACGCTTGAACTTGGGATAGGCCAGCTCGTTCAGCAGAATGGCCATGATGATGGGCATGGGCGAGCCGATGATCAGATCCAGCAGGTTCAGCACGATGGTGTTGCGCAGGGCGTCCAAGAAGTTTTTGTCGTTGAACGCCTTGATGAACCATTCAAAGCCGTTGTTCTTGGCCCAGGCCACCTGCCACGGGGGCTGGAGGATATTGTTCTTTTTGAAGGCCAGCAGGATATACGCCATAGGCGTATAGCGGAATATGACAAAGAAGGCGATGGGCAGCACCAGCAGCAGATACAGCGTCCAGTACCGCTTGATGTAGGTTTTCCAGGAGAAGCCCATGTGTTTATTTCTTTTTCTTGCGGCGTTCACCTGTTGAGTCGTCAACGTGCTTCCCAAATGAATCCCTTCCTTTCCTGCGTCGTCTGAAAACGGAAAATCATTCATTCCCCTGTTTTCTGATCCTTCCGTTTGGCGGGACAAAATGTGAAAACCGGTACGTTTGTAACAGGTCTGTTTCATTCGCATTTATTTTATCAAATCTCATTTTAGAAAATCTACATATTTTTTGCTTGATTTTATATAAATCCTGCATTATTATAGAAAGTGCATAGAAAGGAGGCGCAAGGATTGTCAAAAATAGATTCAATTCAGTTTGACCAATACAGCAGTATGGGCAATAATCAGACGGATTTTGAAGCCTGCTACACCCATACGGTGGGGGAAAACTTTCGGTATATCAGCCATTGCCATGATTTTTATGAATTATTCCTGCATCTCCACGGCGGGCGCATGATGGATATTGACCAGTATTATTATGAGATGCGGCCCGATCAGCTGTATATTATTCCGCCCTTCGCCATGCATGGGGCTACGGTGCCGCCGGGGGCGGATTACGAGCGGGCGTTTCTGTACATCAATTCTGACACGCTGAAAATGTGCGGCTGTGCTCAGATTGACCTGGACGCATACTTCCAGGCGAAGGTATCCAACGGGCATCATCAGTTTCCGTTAACCCCTGAAGAATCGCGGAAGTGCCGGGATATGCTGCTGCGCCTGCGGGAAAATCAGCGGGAAGAGGAACCCCTTTCCCGGTTTCGGGATTACTGCCTGCTGCTGCCCATCCTGGAAATCATCTGCGAATCCATGCGCCGCGCCGGGCCTCCGCCCCGCACGGACGCGGGTTCTTCCGCCATTCACGATATTTTGATGTACATCAACGAAAATTATATGAAGCCGCTGAACGTGGAAAACCTGGCCCAGCAGTTTGGCGTCAGCGTATCCTACCTCTCTCATGAATTCAAGAAGTACACCAGCCGCAGTGTATATGAGTATGTCCTGTACCGCCGGGTGATGCTGGCGAAAAAGCTGATTCCCGGCAGCGTGTCGCTCAACACAGTATCGGAGCAATGCGGCTTTGAAAATTATTCCAACTTTCTTCGGCTGTTTTATAAATATGTAGGAGCCTCTCCGAAGGCTTATAAGAAGTCTTTGCCGCAGCGCTGAAATACGCCTGCGGTTTTTTTCTGCCTTTTTCCAGCGCGAAAAAAGGAAAATCATCGTTCGCGTGGTATATATGCACCATCAGGGAGGCGATGGGCATGACCATCCGGCAAGAATTGGAACAGCGGGAACGCACGTATTTATCCCCCTTTGCCGTATGCAGCGCGGACACGAAGGGACGGGAGCGGCCGATGGAGGCATGCCCCCTGCGCACCGCGTTTCAGCGGGACCGCGACCGCATCCTGCACTGCAAGAGCTTTCGCCGCTTGAAGTTCAAGACCCAGGTGTTCATCGCGCCGGAGGGCGACCATTACCGCACGCGGCTGACCCATACGCTCGAAGTGTCCCAGGTGGCGCGCACATTGGCCCGCTGCCTGCATTTGAACGAGGATTTAACCGAGGCCATCGCCCTGGGACATGACCTGGGCCATACGCCCTTCGGCCACAGCGGCGAACGCTCGCTCGACCGCTTGACGGAAAATGGATTCCGCCATAACGAACAGAGCCTGCGGGTGGTGGAAGTGCTGGAAGGCGGGGAAGGGCTGAACCTGACCTGGGAGGTACGGGACGGGATAGTAAAGCATTCCGGTTCCTTAAAGCCCGAAACGCTGGAGGGCGAATGCGTCGCCCGGGCCGACCGCATCGCCTACATCAACCACGACATCGACGATGCCATCCGCGCCGGGGTGCTGCGGGAATTTGAATTGCCCCAGGACTTGCTGCATGTGCTGGGCGAAACCCACGGCCAGCGCATCAACACCATGATTTCCGACATTGTGCGGGAAAGCCAGGGCCAGCCCCACCTGCGCATGAGCGATGAAATTCAGGCCGCCAGCGACGAAATGCGCGCATTCATGTTTCAGCGCGTTTATATGGACGCGTGGCGCAAGGAAGAAGAACGCCGATGCGACCATGTGATCGCTTCTCTTTTCGCATATTATATGGAACATCCGGGAAAAATGCCTCTGGAGTATGTCCAGATTTCCTACCGGGACGGCATCGAACGGGCGGTGACCGATTTCCTGGCCTGCATGACCGACCGCTACGCCCTGCGCACCTATCAGGAATTGTTCGTTCCCGTTTCCTTCCCGGTGATCTGAATGTAAATTTTTGATCAGGCGAATCGAAAACAGGCGAAAATTATCATCATTTGCAGGAAAAACGGCAATCACCGCGAATTGATTAAACGTACGCGCGAGGTGAACGGCAGACAGAACGGCGTGAAAGGAGGCTGCGGGATGGCGATACGGCTCCCATCGGCATGGAAGGAAGAATTGCTCGCCCGCACCGACATCGTTTCCGTCGTTTCCAGCTACGTGACGCTCAAAAAGGACGGCCGCCGCTACTGGGGCCTGTGCCCATTCCACAATGAAAAGACCCCTTCGTTTTCCGTCAACGCCGATATGAACATGTATTATTGCTTCGGCTGCAAGGCAACAGGGGACGCAATCAAGTTTGTGATGGAAATGGAGCGCGCGCCTTTTATGGACGCCGTGAAGATCCTGGCCGACCGCGCGCATATGGCGCTGCCTGAATTGCAGGAAGACCCTGATTATGAGCACCGCCGCAGCCAGCGGGAACGGCTGCTGGCCGCCAACCGCGACGCCGCCCGGTTTTACCATGACACCCTTTGGAAGCCCGAGGGAAAAGCCGCGCTGGATTATCTCCACAACCGCGGCCTCACGGACGGCGTGATCCGCCGGTTCGGGCTGGGGGCGTCCACCAGCCAGTGGGACGATCTGACCAATTTCCTGACCGAAAAGGGCTACACCCGCGAAGAACTCAACCTGGCGGGGCTGACGGTGGTGAAGGGCGACCATGCTTTCGACATGTTTCGCAGCCGCGCCATGTTTCCCATCATCGACCAATACAACCACGTGCTGGGCTTCGGCGGACGCGCCATGCAAAAAGACGCCAAGCCCAAATACCTGAATACCTCTGATACCCCCGTTTTCAATAAACGCAAGGGCGTCTACGCCATCAACCTGATCCGGAAGAACCGCGATTTGAAGCGGATTATTCTCGTCGAGGGATACATGGACGTGGTGGCGATCTCCCAGGCGGGCGTCGTTGGCGCGGTGGCCACCCTGGGCACGGCGCTGACCAACGAGCAGGCGCGGCTATTGGGGCGGTACGCCCCGGAGGTGTACCTCTGCTATGACGGCGACGAGGCCGGCCAGCACGCCATCGAGCGCGGCCTGGATATTCTGGAAGCGGAAGGCGTGCCCTGCCGGGTGATTTACCTGCCGGACGGCCTGGACCCCGATGAATTCATACGCCAGCGCGGCTTGGACGCTTTTGAAGCCATCCAGCCCATGCGCCCTCCGGCGTACCGGATGCAGAGGCTCAGGCTGCAATACAATTTGGAAACCCAGGACGGCCGCGCGGAGTACGCGAAAAAATGCGCGGAATTGCTCAGGAATGTGCGCGACCCCGTCGATCTGGAAAACTATCTGGAAGCTTTGGCGGTGCAGACCGGTTTTTCCCGGGACGTGCTGCTGGCGCAGATCGGCGCACAGACGGCGGCAAACGAAAACGCCGCGGCCCTGCTTCCCCAGCCCGAAAGACGGCCGCGGGAAAGGATGCCGCGACAGCCTGAGGGCTATAAAACGGAACAGACCCTGCTGGCCCTGCTCGCCACGGGCAGGCTGCCCCAGGGAATGGTCAAGGAAACAGACTTTGATTCGGAAAACCTGCGCCTGATCGCGGGCCGCCTGATCGCGGGCGAAACGCCGGAGGCCATCGTTTCCGATGAAGATTTGACAGATGATGTGCGTCAGGCGGCGGGGGAAGCCTTTTCCGCACTCACCGCCGCTGAAGAAGATAACGCCGCGTCCGTCGCGGGCGACTGCCTGCGGAATTTACGGATCAGAAATTTGACGAGGGAAATAAAAGAACTGACGGAATCCATGCGCACGCTGGATTCAGCCGAAAAGCAAATGCAAATGCTGACTGAGATACAGGGGCTTTCCAAGGAATTGGAACAGTTGAAGCAGCAGGGACGCTGATGGGGAGGAGTGGAGCCATGAGCACGCAGCATACGGACGCAAAGCAGGCAAAACTGAATGAATTATATGAATTGGGCAAAAGCAAGGGCGTATTGACCTACGACGAAATCATTTCCAAGCTGGCCAATTATGAAATCGACCCCGAGCAATTCGATAATATATTGGAAACCTTCGAGGGCATGGGCGTTGTCGTGACCCGGGACGCGGACACCGCGCCGCAGCAGCCTGAACCTCTCCCCGAAGATTTGGACTTATCCATGCCCGAAGGCATCAGCATCGACGACCCGGTGCGGATGTATTTAAAAGAAATCGGACGGGTGCCGCTTTTGACCGCGGAGGAAGAAATCGAAATCGCCCAGCGCATGGAGCAGGGGGACGAGGAAGCCAAGAAAAAGCTGGCAGAAGCAAACCTGCGGCTGGTTGTGTCCATTGCCAAGCGGTATGTGGGCCGCGGCATGCTGTTCCTGGATCTAATTCAGGAAGGCAACCTGGGGCTCATCAAAGCCGTTGAAAAGTTCGATTACCGCAAGGGTTACAAATTCTCCACCTACGCCACTTGGTGGATTCGCCAGGCCATCACCCGCGCCATCGCCGATCAGGCCCGTACCATCCGCATCCCCGTCCACATGGTGGAAACCATCAACAAGCTGATCCGCGTATCCCGCCAGCTTTTGCAGGAATATGGCCGCGAGCCCACCCCCGAGGAAATCGCCAAGCACATGGGCATCAGCGAAAACAAAGTGCGCGAAATCATCAAGATCGCGCAGGAGCCCGTGTCCCTGGAAACCCCCATCGGCGAAGAAGAAGACAGCCACCTGGGCGACTTCCTGGAGGATGAAACGGCTTTGGCCCCCGCCGAAGCCGCGTCCCACGCCTTGATGAAGGAGCAGCTCTGGGACGTGCTGGATACCCTGACGCCCCGGGAGGAAAAGGTACTGCGTCTGCGTTTCGGCCTGGACGACGGTCACCAGCGCACCCTGGAGGAAGTGGGCAAGGAATTCAACGTCACCCGCGAACGTATCCGCCAGATCGAGGCAAAAGCTCTGCGCAAGCTGCGCCATCCCAGCCGCAGCAAAAAATTGAAGGATTATCTGGACTGATGAACCGCTATTCTGCATTGGACGACCGGCTTTCCCGCGCGGCTGCGCTTTTTCCCGCCTGTGAGTATGGCGCCGATATTGGCGCCGATCACGGGCGGTTATCTTGTTTTTTGCTGGAATCGGGCAAAGCAATACGCATGTGCGTAGCGGACATCAGCGCCGATTCGCTGAAAAAAGCGGAAGCGCTGCTGACAGAACGGGGCCTTCATGACCGGGCGGATTTCCGGGTCGGGGACGGGCTGAGCGTATTGGATCGCCCTGCCGGGGCCATTGCCATTCTCGGCATGGGCGGGCATACGTTATGCGGTATTTTGAATAATGGACGGGAAAAGCTGAAAAACGCAGCGCTGGTTCTGTCTGCCCATACAGACATGCCCCTGGTGCGGCGAACGCTGATGGAGCTGGATTACCGCATTGAAACGGAAGAAATTGCCTTTGCGGCGAATCGGTTTTACTGCCTTTTGCGCGCGGTGCCGGGTCTTGAAATTCTTAACGCAAAACAGCTTTGCCTTGGACCCCGTCTGATGGGGACCATAGCAACGCATTATCCGGAATACCTGCAATGGCGCATCGGGATTGCTGAAAAGAAACAGTCGCCCGAAGGACAACAGGAACTGAACTGGCTGAAGGAGGAAGAAGCACGTGTACGCCACTGTCAAAACGATTGAGGATATCCTGAACGAGCTGGCTCCCGTGGAAACAGCGGAAAGCTACGATAACGTCGGCGCGCTGGTGGGCCGCCGCGACGCGCAGGTCACGAAGATTCTGGTGGCGCTGGACTGCACCTGGGACGTGGTGCAGGAAGCGGAAAAGCTGGAAGCCGAGCTGATCGTGAGCCATCACCCGCTTTTGTTCCATGCCCGGAAAAACCTGCTGGAGGAGGACGCGGAGGGACGCATTCTGTGTGAAATGGCGCGGAAGAATCTGTCGCTTGTGTCGGCCCACACCAATCTGGATCAGACGGAATACAGCGGCAGCGCGGCCTGCGCGAAGCTGCTGGGATTGCAAAATATCAGGAAGGAAACCAATTATCTGTTCCTGGGAGAATTGGAAGCGCCGATGAAAGCCTCTGATCTGGAAAAGAAAATTTCCAGTGCCATTTCTTTTCCCGTTCGCTGCTACGGCGACGGAAACGCGATGATTTCCACCCTTGCCATCGCGGGCGGCGCGGACGACGGGGATTGGATGGAGGCAAAAGCGCTTGGCGCTCAGGCGCTGCTGACCGGCGAAGTGCGCCACCACAACGCCCTGGCAGCATCCATGAGCAGTTTTGTGCTGTTCGACGGCGGACATTACGGCACGGAAGCGCCGTTGGTGCCTTTTCTTGCAGAGTATTTACAAAACCGCTTAAATGATGTACAATATAATGTGCGGGTTTTCCCGTCTCAGTGCGCGCCCTTTGGCTGCGTTTAATCAGATAGAAGGAGGGCACAAAGATGGATCAGTTGCATCTTTTGTGGGAATATCAGAAAGCAGACGTGGAAGTGGATAAGGTCGAAGCTTCCATCAGACGCTCTCCTGTCAGACAAAAACTGGTGAAATACAGGGATCTTTACGCGGAGCAGCAGAACGCCATGAAACGCATCGAAGGCGAAGTGGCCACGATGCAGGACCGTCTGGAGGCGCTGAAGGACGCCATCCGGATGACCAATGAGCAGGTGCATGCGCTGCACGCGAAAATGGAAAGCGAAGAACCCAAATCCGCCGCCGAAGTGCAGCAGTATATGAATGACGCCAAGCGCTTCCAGAACAACCTGACCGCTTATGAACAGGAAGTGAAGCGCATTCGCAAGGACGCGGGAGACCGCGAACGGCAGCAGCACGACGTGCGCGTCCGCGCCGCCAAGGCCAAGAGCGAATTTGACAAGCTGAAGCTGGTCTACGACGACGAAAAACGTGCGAAGGACGGTGAGCTGGAAGCCGTGAAGGCTGCCGCGGCGGAGAAAGCCCAGCCCATCGAAAAAGAATATATGGAACGTTATAAGGAGATCAAGCGCCACAGCGTGCCGCCCCTCGCCGCTCTGAACGGCGACCAGTGCCAGGGCTGCAATATGTCGCTTCCTTCCTCCATTTCCAGGAAAGTGAAGGCGGGCGAACTGGTGGAATGCGAAACCTGCGGCCGGCTGCTAATTATTCTGTAATAGTTTTCCGAAAGATAAAAGAACCTGTTTGGCTGATGAACAGGTTCTTTTTATACTATTCATCTTCTAATACTAAACTCAATCTAAAACTATATCATCTTTGGGCATCTTTTACGCCATGGCGTTGCTTCATTCCGGTCAACGTAGCGCTGCTACGCCTCCCTTCATTCAGCTTAGCCAGAACGAAAAATCCATCCCGAATCTTTCAATATTTTAGACGAGAAATAGTATAAAATACTAAGAGTCATGATGTGAAGGAAATAAAGACGGAGCAGGGGGCTTATTCAGCCCCCTGTACCCCTGAACCAGGAGATTTCATCTCCCGGACCTCAATAGCGGAATTAACTTGAGCTGGAAAAGCAGCTTGCTTCCCGCTGATACGGGGAAGAACGCGAAAGTCTGACTTGACGCCAACCCGGATGCTTCGCATCCGGGGAAAGCCTGGGAATAATCCCGAGGGGAAAGTGAACTTTCCCCCTGGGATTTTCCCTGGCTTTCTTGGGCCAGAAGCCCTCAAACTTTTCGTAACCCCAGCGCGGCAGGCGGAGCTTGTCTGCTTATCCCAACTCCGCAAAATCGCCAGTTGCGGGTCCAGGGGGATCATCTCCCTGGTGGGGTCTGGGGTGAAACCCCATCGTTCCTTTTTGTTGGTATAATGATCACCCTTGAGAAAGACACTCTTAAGAATTTAGAAGAGGAATAGTATTACATGCCGGGTGCTTCCAGGAAAAACGGTTCGCTTTGGCAGATGTACTGGGTATCGTTGATGATCGTTTTGATCTGAACCGTATAACGGCCGGGCGGAGCGAAGCTGCCGTCGGCCAGCTTTCCGTCCCAGTAAAAGCTGCTGGCGGCGGGGGAGAGCTGCTGCGGTCTGGAGGGCGCTTCATACGCCAGACGTCTGACGGTTTTGTTTTCCTGGTTCAGGATGTTCACCGTCAGGCCGCAGGGCACGTTATGCTGGGCCAGAATGGCCATCTCCTGACCGAGGGCGGGCACAAAGGATGCGCCCGCAACCGCCCGCAGCTTTACTTCTCCCTCTGCGGGCTGCACGCACAGCAGGCTTGCGCCCTGGAACACGGGTGTTCCGGATTCGAGGGTTATCAGCTGAATGATCGCGTAGCCATAATCGTCCTCCCCCGTATTCAGAGAAAGCACGCGCATCTTTCGGCCTGGCAGGATGGTACCGTCATCCTGCTCGCCGTCGGGTATCTGCTGAGCCTGGGAAAACTGCCAAACCCCGTCGTGGTGATAGATGATTTGATAATACAGCGCCGCTTTGCGCTGGACGGTAAAGGAAAAAGTCACTTCGGTGCTGCCCGCTGTGAGGAGCGTTTCTTCAAAAGTGAGGTCGGTGATCGCTTTGGCGATCTGCACCGGCGCGTTATTGTCATATTCAAACAGCACTTCGGCGTCATCCTGCTGCGGGTAGACCTGCGGCGTGGAAGCGGCGTATTGCTCCAACAAATAGGCATAGGTTTCCGCCAGCGTGATTTCACCGTCATCATTCTGATCGGCGGCATGACCGCCCGCTGCGCCAAATCCGAAAGCCAACACTGACGCAAAATAGCTGGCCCCCTCCGCCGCGGCATCAGGGCTTTGGTAATACCAGCTGGCTTCGCTGCCGCCAGCGCTGCAAAGCACCTTGTATTCCGGTCCGGAAAGGAAGCATTGATTTGCGCCGCCGGACAGGCCTTTGCCGATGATGGCTCCCGAATTGCAGGCGTCCAGAATCACGACCTTTTTTCCGGCCACCTGATCCAGAATCCGCTGCAAGTCTTTTCCGGTCAGCAGGCTTTCTGTTTCTCCATTGCTCAAAAGCAGACCTGCATCGGCATTGCTGACGTTTTCTTCAAACACCCCGTGGGTGCTCAGATACAGCACAGATGTATCTGCTTCGGCACTATTTTGGAAAGCCGCCCGTACTGCGTCTTCAAACGCTTCCACCGAAGCGATGGTGTTGGAAGCTGTACGCACCAGGGCATAAGGACGGGCATCGGAAAACAGCGTGTCAGACAGCATCCGCACGTTGTTTTCCGCCGCAGGCCAGGTGTCAGGCTGGGACAGAAAATGGTCGCAGCCGATAAGCAGCGCCCGGCGCTGGCCTTCAACTGCTTCTTCTGCCGCACAGGACAGCCGGGGAAAAAGGAGGAACAGGCAGAGCGCAAAAACGAAACGTTTGAAGAAACGCATGGCTTTCCTCCTTTCCGATCAGTATAAACACATTATACAACACATAGTCCCCAAAATCCATCAATGACACCAAGATGCTTTAATTGGCAATCCTGCCATTGAAAATGAAAAAGCCGCGGAGCGAATCGCTTCGCGGCCATGCATGCCTGTCAGCTTATTCTTTGATCAGGTCTTTCGCGGCGGTCCAGGCATCTTTCAGCTGCGGGTCGCTGAGGTCTCCAAGCTCAAAGTATGCGTTCTTCAGTTCTTCAGGCATTTCAGATACGATGTCCGGCGTCAACCCTTCCTTGTGCACCTTTGCCCCGGAAGGCAGGAAGTATTCCTCAATGGTCATCTGGAAGCCGTCCGCGTTGTCGCCGTCGTCGAGCGGAAGCACGGCTTGGACGATGCCCTTGCCATAGGACTGTGTGCCCACGAGGGTGCAGCGTCCGCGGTCGTGCAGGCCGCCGGAGAGAATCTCGGAAGAAGAAGCGCTGTTTTCGTTCACCATAAAGACCAGCGGAATGTCGTCCTTGCCGGGTTTCATTTTGGATTCTTCCCGGTATCCGGCACGGTCCTGGGTATAAAAGAGAATACCGTCGTCCAGGAACAGATCGCCGATCTGCCGGGCGGATTCCACCCAGCCGCCGCCGTTGTCGCGCAGGTCAACGATCAGGGCTTTTGCTCCCTGATTTTCCAGCGTGTCCAGCGCGGCCATGAATTCCTTTTCGCTTTCGCCGGCGAACTCATAGAGCACAATCAGGCCGACATGATCGTCGAGCATGGTGGATTCCACGCGGTTCACATGAATGGTGGCGCGGGGAATCTGGAAGGTGACGTATTCCTCGCCGCGCTTGACCTCGATCTCTACGACTTCATCCACGATGCCGCGCATGATGTTCACAGCGTTCTGCATGGAATAGAAGTCCACTTCCAAATCTTCGACGCGAACCAGCAGGTCGCCCTTCTTCACGCCCGCCCGTTCCGCGGGGGTATCCTTGAATACGCGGGTGATCGTAACGGTATAATCCGTCGCGTTCCCCAGCATCTGGATGCCGATTCCGCCGTATTCGCCCTCGTCGTCCTCCTGCATCTGCTTCCATTCTTCGGCATTATAATAGAACGTGTAAGGATCTTCCAAAGCATAGAGCAGGCCGCGGGTGGCGTTTTCGATCATTTTGTCTGTGTCCGGCGCGTCAATGTACCATTCCTCCACATATTGCAGGATGGTATCCATTTTTCTGTACCGGCTCAGACGGTCATATTCTTCCTGGCTGATGGTAACGGTCTTGTTGTTCTTTTTCAGCAGGTCGAAAATATTGGAGGCATTGGCGGTCACAATGACGGCGCTGGAAATCAGCGTCAGCAGCAGGCAAATGATCAAGGCCTTTTTCTTCATGCGTTCTCCCTTCGTTGGAAAAGACGGCTCTGTCAGCGTCCTTTCTTCACTTTTGTTTTATTATTGCCGCATTTGCGCATTTCAAGCAGCATTTTGAACGTAACGGCGTCCTCGAATTTGCGCAGATCGAGGCCGACCTGGCGCTGCACCTTATCCAAACGGTACACCAGCGTGTTGCGGTGGATGTACAGCTGCCTCGCCGTATCCGACAGATTCAAATCCTTTTTGAAAAACATTTCGATGGTGTAAAGCATTTCCTCCCCGAACAGGCGGGAAGTGGAGCGGTTGAACAGCAGCCCGTGGTAATGCTCCGCCATTTCAGGAGATAGATCGGACAGGAAGCGTTCCAGCATCATGGAGCGATATACGTGAATGGTGCGCTCCGGCGCGTAAGCCCGGCCGATCTCGATCGCCCGGCGGGCCTGACGGTAGGAGGCATGCAGTTCTCCAACGCTCTTTGCTACTTCGCCGATGCCGACCATCACCGGCAGGGCAATTTCGCCCATCAGCGTTTCCTGGACGGCGCAGGCGAACTGGCGCAGCTCGTCTTCGTCCTCCAGCCCGCTTACGTCTTTCACAAAGGCGGCGGTATGCTTGTCCATGGAAACCAGAACGTCCGTCACGGCGCGGGGCAGGAATTCCTCCAGAATCTCATAGGCGGAACGCTGCTGCACCTGTACCATGTGCAAAAGCAACACGCACCTGGGCATGGTGGGGGAAATGCCATGCTCGTCCACCACGGCGTCCAACTCGGCCAAGGATAATTCGTTTTGCAGAATCCGCTGATAGGCGTTGTTCAGATCATTGCCCGCTTCGTTGGCGGTGATCGCCGCACCAATCATCGCGTCGCACAGCACAAAAGCGTCCCGCGCGGCATCCGCGTCCGTGATCGTGGTCATGATGACCCAGCTCGGTGAAGATGTGCAAATCTGATAAAGCCGTCCGTCCTGCGCCACGGGTACGCCAGGCTGCGTGAGCGGCGGAAGCGTAAATCGGATATCTTCGTTGGGAATCAGGCTGTTGCCATCGGCGTCCAAAAGAGAAATCGGGGTATGGAGACGGGAAAATATCTGCTGCAGCTGAAACAATAGACGATTATCCATTCGGCTTTCTCCCTTCTCAATGGAGGTTGATTGTATGCTGCATTCAAACTGCGAAAATCTATCGTTTCAATTATAGCACTTTTTCCCGAAAATGTACATCCCTGTCTGTGAATATTTTAAGATTTTTTAGCGGGAAGCAGGCGAAAGATCATTCATCGGACCCGTTTGATTCCGTTACACGGATGATGTCATCGCGCAGACGGTAGATCGTCGCCCCGCGCTTTTTTTTGCAGAACGCCTCTGCCCACCAGGAAATGTCTTTCACCGCGTCATACTGTACTTTGCCGTATCGCACGCCGCCCCGCTTTTCGCCCACCATGTTGCTGTCCATCCAGTGCACTGTGTTGCTGTCCGGGTCGTAGTCGGAAATCATGATGGCGCTGTGGGCGCCGACGCCGTAATAGTATTCCGCGCTCATCTGGAAATAATCACCGCGCCGCACCTGCTTCATGAATTCAAGGGCCCGCTCCATGTTCTGCTGTTTGGTTTCGCTGCTGTCGTAGAGAAATTGCGCGGCGATATAGAAGGGGTTTCCGTCTTCCGCCGCCACGTCCTCCCAGCAGTAGCCGTAGGCGTGGGGTTTGCATTTTTCAGCGGGAAGATTATTCGGCACCCGCAGGGCGACACCGGGATACTCCGCCATTTGATACCCGGATGCGTTCTGACGGAAAACATGCACCGTAAAATTTTTGCATACATAAATATCCCCGGCCTTCTGCGCGCGCTGCAGCTTTCCGTTCGCGGCAATATACAGCTGATGGCCCGTTTCGATAATCGCGTCGATCAGTTCCTCCCGGGCGGTGGTATCCGTTTCCTCTGCGCAAGCGGGAAACGCGGCAAATACAAGAACAAGCGCGGTGAATGCCGCCAGCCATCTTTTCATGTTCCTTCCCGCTCCTTTCTGCCACTGATTATTCGGCGGCGTCAATCCATTGTTTCATCATATTAATCCCGAATCCGTTTGTTTGTCAATCTGAAATCGGATGAAGAATGTAAAAACTTTTCCCCAATTTGTCAAACCCCTGGCTTCTGTATCCCTGCTCACGCTTTTTTTCTACTCGCATAAGCTGAAACTGGGCAGGAAAAGCCGCTGCCCAGTCAACAGAATGAAATGAGGGAAAACCATGGAAATTCAGAACTGGATTGATCCGCAGCCGGGCGATAACAATAATAACCCATGCCGCACGTATTCCGCTCTGTATCACCTGGGCTGGCGTTCCGGAAGCTGCTGCCGCGGCCCCATTGGCCTGACTGGCGCGACGGGTCCCACTGGTCCCACCGGCCCGACTGGCCCTGCGGGTTCCGGGGAAGGTGAAACTGGTCCCACGGGACCCCAGGGCGAAATGGGCGAAACCGGCCCCACCGGTCCCCAGGGTGAAGTCGGCGAAATGGGCCCCACCGGTCCGCAGGGTGAAGTCGGCGAAACGGGTCCCACCGGGCCCCAAGGCGAAGTCGGCGAAACTGGCCCGACAGGCCCCCAGGGTGAAATCGGTGAAACTGGCCCTACCGGTCCTCAGGGCGAAGTCGGCGAAACCGGCCCCACAGGCCCCCAGGGCGAACTCGGTGAAACTGGCCCGACAGGTCCACAGGGTGAAGTCGGCGAAACCGGCCCGACAGGTCCGCAGGGTGAAATCGGTGAAACAGGTCCCACCGGGCCCCAAGGTGAAGTCGGCGAAACGGGCCCCACCGGGCCGCAGGGCGAAGTTGGTGAAACCGGCCCGACTGGACCGACGGGGCCAGCCGGTGAGGACGGCTTGGATGGTATTGACGGCGAAACCGGCCCCACAGGACCAACTGGGCCTACTGGTCCCACCGGCCCTCAGCCGGAAATCACCCCAGCCGCTGCTGTGGCGGATGCCGGCAATCCAGCTGAAGCGGTCACCCAGTTGAACCAACTGCTGACGAATCTTCGCGCGGTTGGACTGCTGAGCAACTGATACAATCAAATCCAGGGGCGGCGTTCTGAAACGCCGTCTTTTTTTCAGGGGGAAAAGGGAATATGAAAATATGCGTGTATGCCATCGCGAAAAATGAAGCAAAGTTTGCTGCCCGCTGGGCCGCTTCCATGCGTGAGGCGGATGAAATCTATGTGCTGGATACAGGGTCAGAAGATGACACCGATTCCATTCTGAGAAAATATCATGTGCATGTAGCACAAGCCAAAATTAACCCCTGGCGCTTTGACAGCGCTCGGAACGCCTCCCTGGACTTGGTGCCGGAGGACGCTGACATCTGCGTATGCACTGACCTGGACGAGGTCTTTGAATCCGGCTGGCGCAAGAAACTGGAAACCGCCTGGCAGCCGGGAACGACCCGCGCGTCCTATCGCTATACCTGGAGCTTTGAGCCAGACGGCTCAGAGGGCCGGGTATTCTGGCTGGACAAAATACATACGAGATATGGATACCGCTGGACGCATCCCGTTCATGAGGTGCTGAACTGGCAGGGAGAGGGACCAGAAAAACGGATTATGGTGGAGAGGATGCAGCTCAATCATCATCCTGACCCGGAAAAATCCCGGGCGCAGTATCTGCCCCTGCTGGAATTGTCCGTTCGGGAAGCGCCGGAGGATGACCGCAACACCCATTACCTGGGCCGGGAATACTATTTCCATGGCCGCTGGGATGATTGTATTCAAATGCTAAAGAAGCATCTGTCCCTCCCGAAAGCCACCTGGAAAGACGAGCGCTGCGCGTCCATGCGATATATTGCCAAAGCGTATTTGGGCAAGGGTGACTCTGCCGCCGCGGAGCAGTGGTACTGGCGCGCCATGGCGGAAGCGCCGTATCTGAGGGAGCCGTTCATGGATCTGGCCTGGGAAAAATACAAACAACAAAATTGGGAAGCGGTGATTTACCTGACCGGGCTGGCCCTGAGCATTCAGAAAAGAAGCAGAAACTACATCACGGAAAACACCGCCTGGGGCAGCCTGCCCTGGGATCTGCGGGCGCTGGCGTTTTTCTATACCGGGCAATATGAAAAAGCCCACATAGCGATTTCGGAAGCGCTGAAATACGCGCCGGAGAACAAGCGATTGCAGGAAAACCGCGCCATCATTGAACACGCGCTCGGTAAAACAAGCCTTGCGGCGAAATGACAAGTATGCTACAATAACGTCCGTATGACAATACTTTGGAAGGATGCTTTTCATGCTTTTGTACGACGCTGTGATCTTTGACCTGGACGGAACGCTGACCGATTCTCAGCCCGGGATTTTTGCCTGTACGGAATACGCTTTACAGAAAATGGGCCTGCCCGTTCCGCCGGAAGCTACCCTGCGGCGCTTCCTCGGTCCGCCGCTGGCGGACAGCTATATGAAATACTGCGGTATGACCGAGAAACAGGCCGCTTACGCAACCGATCTGTATCGGGAGCGGTATATCCCCATCGGCTGGAAGGAAAACAAGGTCTATCCGCGCATCCGGGCACTGCTCAGCGCTTTGAAGGAACGGGGCGCATTTCTGGCGGTAGCGACCGGCAAGCCCCAGCATACCTCCGTTGACATTCTGCGGTACTTTGATCTGCTCAAATACTTTGACGCCGTGGCCGGGCCGACGCCGGAGCAGCTGCACGTCAACAAGGCCGACCTGATCCGCCGCGTGCTGCCGGAAGGAAAAAAGGCCGTGATGGTCGGCGACATCGCGGGGGACATCATCGGCGCGCGGAACGCGGGCATCGACGCCATTGCCGCGCTGTACGGCTATGGGGAAAAAAGTGAAACCCTGGCCGCGAACCCCACCCACGCGGTGGAAAGCACCCAGGAGCTGTGCGACCTGCTGTGCCCAGGGATGGATGCGCCTAAAGGCTTTTTCGTCACCCTGGAGGGGGTGGACGGCTGCGGCAAATCCACTCAGGCGGCGGCGCTGAAGGAGCGGCTGGAGCAGTTCGGCTACACCGTGCGACGCACCCGGGAACCGGGCGGCTGCCCCATTGCGGAACAAATTCGCAAGATCGTGCTGGCGAAGGAGGACGGCGGCATGTGCGCCGAAACGGAAGCGCTGCTCTTTGCCGCATCCCGCGCCCAGCACGTGAAGGAAGTCATCCTGCCCGCCATCGCGCGCGGTGAAATCGTACTGTGCGATCGGTTTGTGGATTCGTCGCTGGTATATCAGGGCATGGCCCGGGGCCTGGGACTGGACTGGGTAAAGGAGATCAACCGCGCCGCTTTCTGCGAGGGCGCGCCGGGAGCGACCCTGTACCTGAAAATGTCTCACGAAAAAGCCATGGCCCGACGCATAGCGGTATCTCAGCCTGACCGCATCGAAAAAGCGGGGGATACGTTCCATTCCCATACGGAAGCGGGCTTTGAGGAACTGGCCCGGCAGTACCCTGAGCGGTTCATTCCCGTCAATGCCGACCAGGCTCCAGAGCAGGTCACCGAAGAAGCCTTCCAAAAGCTGTTCCGTCGGATGCAGGAAAGGGGCGTGCTGTAATATGCGCGTTGTGGTTGGATTATCCGGCGGCGTGGACAGCGCCGTGTCCGCCCTGCTGCTGAAACGGCAGGGGTATGACGTGATCGGCGTGTTCATGAAAAACTGGAACGAGGACAACGACGACGGCGTGTGCACCGCCGAAAGCGATTGGCGCGACGTGCGGGACGTATGCGACAAAATTGACATTCCCTACTACGCCGTGGACTTCGCTCAGGAATACTGGGATCGGGTGTTCACTCTGTTCCTGAACGAATACAAGGCGGGCCGCACGCCCAACCCCGATGTGCTGTGCAACCGGGAAATCAAGTTCAAGGCGTTTCTGGATTTCGCCATGAAGGCCGGGGCTGAAAAGATGGCCACGGGCCACTTCGTGCAGACCGATGCGGAAGGGCATCTGCTGCGGGGGATTGACCCCAATAAGGACCAAAGCTATTTCTTATATATGGTGCACCGGGAGCAGCTGCAAAAGGCCATGTTCCCCGTGGGGCACATGACCAAGCAGGAGGTGCGGAAAATCGCAGAGGAAGCGGGATTGCCGGTATCGAAAAAGAAGGATTCAACCGGCGTCTGCTTCATCGGTGAAAGAAACTTCAAGCAGTTTCTGAAAGGCTTTCTGCCCGCCCAGCCCGGCGACATGGTGACGCCGGAGGGCGAAGTGGTTGGCCGTCACGACGGCTTGATGTATTACACCCTGGGCCAGCGCCGGGGGCTTGGCATCGGCGGGCGCGGCGACGGGCGCAGTTTCTTCGTGGTGGATAAGGATTTGAAAAAGAATCAGCTCATCGTCGTTCAGGGCGAGGACCATCCCCTGCTGTACAGCAAAGGGTGCACGGCGGATCAGGCGACCTTTGTGGGTGACCCGCTGCCGGAAAACACGCCCTGCAGGCTGACCGCCAAGTTCCGTTACCGTCAGCCGGACCAGCCCGTGACCGTCACGCGAGTGGGCGACCAACTGCATTTTGTTTACGACGCGCCGCAGCGGGCCGTCACGCCGGGCCAGAGCGCCGTCATTTATGACGGCGACAAATGCCTCGGCGGCGGCATCATTGATACGGTGGAACGTTGATAACTCCCTCCCTTTACGGGAGGGTTTTCTATTCCTTCGCTGTGATTTCCCGAATTCGATTTGAATAGAAATCGCAAAGCTCCTGTGCAAACTCACTGCTGACGGCTTCACTGGTGATATGCACCAGGCTGCGATAGGCGTCGGGCACGATGGTGGCATAGCCGGCACCATGTTTGACTCGGAGGCCTTCTCCCAGGGTGTGGGGCAGGTCGGTCTGGCTGCAGAGCTGATGCAGGATGCGGCCTTTATCCCGGGCGCCACAGACGATTTCCTCTGCCAGAATATGGGTTTCGGGCAGATCTTTCAGCAGTGCTTCCAGCGGCCCTTCCCGCAGAGCGTCGGCAATCAGAAACAGACTGAACAGCCCGTCGATTTCCGCCGCGCACTGGGCGATGCATTCTTTTCCATGATCCGGCAATGCCAGAGGCGCGATTCTTTCCGTCGCCCGCGGAACGCCGGGCAGGTCATAGAGCTTCCCGTTCTGCTGAAACAGCAACGCCAATACCAGCAGGGTTTTCTGTTCCTGGGTCAGGGTGTGGGAGACGGTAAACACCGTAACATCCTTTCCGTCCGGAGACAGCAGAAAGCCCGTTTCCACTGGCCGCAAATCCATATTTTCCATCGGAGCACAGCGAACATCCCGCGCGCCCATACGGCGCAGGCCCGCTTCCGCCCATTGGCGCAAAAAAGCGTTATCGCTGAACACGGCCAGGGGAGAAAACAGGGGCCGCGCGGTATCGGACGGAAGGATGGAAGCCAGATACACTTCCTCCGCGCCATAAAAAGGTATGACAGAACCGGGATGCGCGAAAGCGGCAGGCGTGTCCTGACGAAGCACGCAGGTATCCATGGCGGCAGTCTGCTTTGCGGACAGCGGGAATCCGAATGAATCAAAAAACAGGAGCGTCTGGCCACTGGCAAAAGCGCCGCCATCCATACGCAAAGCGCGAATCAGCGCGCCCAGCATGGCGGCGCTGCTTTCTCCTGCCGTATACGTTTCTGCGCCTGCGGCGCTGAACGCTCCACCGGCCAGCGTTTCAAGAGCTTCCGAACCGCTGTGGCCGACGATTACCCGCTTCGCCCCTGTTACCCGCGCATAAGCTCTGCACAAAGCGCAGACGCTTTCCGCCGTATCGCAAACCGCGCCGCCTGCTGTCCACAGCGGCGCGCTCCAATCTCCGCTTGTCACGTTCTGCGAAACAACCGCTCCCGGCGCGACCCGGAAATGGGGCCACACCTTCACGCCGGGCCGCAGCAGCGCGAAAGCGCCCACCGACGCCCGCTGACCCAAAGCGCAGCCGTCGGAAAGCTCGGCCCCCTGACGCACCGCCGCGCCGTCGCAGAGCACACTGCCGCTGATCCGCGCCTTTTCCTGCACGGCCGTATCCTGCCAAAGGCAGCTGTTTTCTATGACCGCGCCGGGACCGATGTACGCGCGGCTGCCGATCACCGCGTTTCTGATCACCGCGCCGGGGCCGATGATTGCGCCATCGCCGATGAAGCAATCGCCTTCGACTTTGACAGAAGGCGCAAGCTGAGCGTTTTCATGGATTCCGGAGGCATGGGGGAGCTGAACCTTCCCTTGAAATAAATCCGTCTGCGCCTGCAGGTAGGCCCGCTGGTCGCCCACGTCGCACCAATAGCCCTCCGTTTCATAGCCGTACACCGGCAGGCCGCCGGAAAGCAGCGCGGGGAAAACATCCTTGCCAAAATCCGGGGTGCCGGTGTCTGGTATATAATCGAAAATATCGGGTTCCAGAATGTACACCCCGGTATTCACCAGGTTGCTGAACACCCGCTTCCAATCCGGTTTTTCGATAAACCGGATCACGCGGCTGTCGCCGTCCGTCAGCACCACCCCGTAGGGCAGCGGAATGGAAACGCGCTTTAATACCAGCGTTGCCAGGGCCTTTTTTTCTTTGTGAAAACGCATCGCTTCTGTCAGATCGCAGTCCGTCAGCCCGTCGCCGGAAAGAACGAAAAATGTGTCGGACAGAAGTTTTTTCGCCAGCTTTACGCTGCCAGCCGTGCCAACCGGCTCCTTTTCCTCAAAATATTTCAGCTTCACCCCGTACCGTTCGCCCTTGTGAAACGCCCGCCGGATCTTTTGCGGCTGAAACCACAGGGTTGCGCCAATATCGGAAACGCCGTGTGCTTTGAGCAGTTTGACGGCATAGCCCATCACCGGTTCGCCCAGCAGCGGACACAAGGGCTTCGGGGTGTGCGAAGTCAAAGGGCGCAATCGAACGCCCTCGCCGCCCGCCATAATGATCGCCTGTAATGACAAAATTCATCGCTCCTCCCGCCTTCATTGCTTGGCCATAGTATGCGCGGTTTCCCGGGCAGATATGCCCTGCCTGAAATGCGTCAGAATTGTAAAACAGCAAAATTGACTCTTGCGTTTTTTCATAAAAAGTGCTATTTATTATAAGCAGAACGCGATCATGCGTTTAAATTACAAATTTTGGAAGGCTCGTTGTTTATGGAAATCAATTGGTATCCGGGGCATATGGCGCGGGCAAAACGGCTGCTGTCCGATCAGCTGTCGCGGGTGGATGTGGTGATCGAATTATGTGACGCGCGGCTGCCCTTTTCCAGCCGGAACCCGGATTTGATGCGTCTTACCTCCAGAAAGGAACGGGTGCTGCTGCTGGGAAAAAGTGACCTGGCTGACCCGAACCTGACCAGCCAGTGGCTGAAAGAATTCAAGCGCCGGGGGATTGACAACTGCATGGCGCTGGATATGAACAGACAGGCGAAAAACGCCCTGACCCTGATCGACCGGGCGGCGAAGGAAACCGTGGAGCGCGCGGCTCAGCGCGGTATCAAAAAGACCGTGCGGGCCATGATTGTTGGCGTGCCGAACGTGGGCAAATCCACGCTGATCAACCGCCTCCACGGCGGCAGCATCGCCAAGGTGGGGGACAAGCCGGGCGTGACCCGCTCCAATCAGTGGGTGCGGGTGACGCCGTACCTGGAAATCATGGATACCCCCGGCCTGCTCTGGCCGCGCCTGGACGATCCGGTGGCCGCGCGGCGGCTGGCTTACATCGCCGCCATCCGCGACGAGGTGGTGGACACGGCGGCGCTTTCTATCCAATTATTGACGGACCTGCTGGAAACCGCGCCGGACATGGTGGTGGAGCGGTTCAAGATCAAGGACACGTCCCTGCGCGGGCCAGAGCTGCTGGACGCGGTGTGCGAGGGCCGGGGCTTCCTGATGAAGGGCGGAGTGTATGACACCGAACGCGCCTGCCAGGTGATTCTGGACGAGTTCCGCGGCGGCAAGCTGGGCCGCATCACCCTGGAAGCGCCGCGCCAGGAAGAAGAAAAAGCGCCGGAGGAAACGGTGGATGAGCAAGATCGAGGAGAAGCGCCGGGAGAGGCTGAACGAACTGATTCAGACTGACCTGCCCCTGTGGGACGCGGGCGTGCGTTTCGCGGGTATGGATGAGGCAGGCCGGGGCCCATTGGTTGGCAATGTAGTAGCCGCCTGCGTGATGATGCCGAAGGAACCGCTGCTGCTGTGGGTGGACGACAGCAAGAAGCTGTCCGCCCAGCGGCGGGAAAAGCTGTATGATGAAATCATGCAGACCGCGCTGTTCGTTGGCGTGGGTCAGGCAAGCCCGAAGGAAATCGACGAATACAATATTCTGGAAGCAACCAAAATGGCCATGCGCCGCGCGGCGGAAAACGCCCCGGCGGATGTGTTTCTGATCGACGCGTTGCGGGGGATGGGATTGCCCGGCGAGGAACGGGGCATCATTCATGGCGACGCCGTGTGTTACAGCATTGCCGCCGCAAGCATCATCGCCAAAGTCACCCGTGACCGGCAGATGGAAGAACTGGAAAAGCTGTATCCCGGTTACGGCTTTGCAAAGCATAAGGGCTATGGCACCGCGCAGCACATCGCCGCGCTGAAAGCTCTCGGCCCCTGCCCGGAACACAGGCGCAGCTTTATCGGGCATTTTGTGGCGGTATGAGCAGCATTTTTGAAATCGGCCTGCGGGGCGAGGGCCAGGCGGCGGCATACCTGAAACGGCAGGGCATGCGCATCCTGGAAAAACGCTACCGCACCCCCCACGGCGAAATCGACCTGATCGCCCGGGACAGGGATACCTTGGTATTTGTGGAAGTGAAGGCCCGGCCAAGCGGAAACGAAGGGGACGGTCTGCTGGCGGTGAACGCGAAAAAGCGGGGCCATCTGCGTTATGCGGCGCAGGTTTATTTACAGGCTCATCCCTGGGAAAAGGTTCGTTTCGACGTGATCGAAATCAGCGCTGCGGGCCTGCAGCATATTAAAAACGCGTTTTGAGGAGAAGCTATGAAGAATGTCAAGCGGTACGCTCTGATTGCCGCGGCGGTTCTGGCAGTGGGCGTTTTATGTTTTTTTCTCTTCCGTCCTGCCGGAAAGGTTGCGGGCACGGGTGAAAACCTGCTGATCAACGGCGACTTTTCCGATGTAAAGGACGGGCTTCCCGTCGGCTGGTACAGAGACGCCTGGGCAGGACTGACCGGCTCCGATTTTGAGGTGGTCGACACGGAAGAGGGAAAGGCCGCGCATATCGTGAACCACCTGCTCAAGGATGCGCGCTTTGCCCAGACCGTTGACGTGGAGCCGGACACGCTCTACCTCCTTCACGGATATATTAAAGCAGATGCGCAGGATGGATGGGGCGCCAACCTGTCCGTTGAGGATGTGTACCTGTATTCTGACAATCTGTACGACACAGCGGGGGAATGGGAGCACTTTTCGCTCTACGGCCGTACGGGCCGGGATCAGCACAGTGTAACCGTGTACGTCCGGCTGGGCGGATACAGCGGCGAAGCCATTGGCGAAGCGTACTACCGGGATATCGTGCTGGAAAAAGTGAGCGGCGTGCCGGAAGGGTACAGCGCCCAAAACTGGTTCCGGGAAACCGGCATTCCGCTGCTGAGCAATAACGCAGGCCAGGGCGACGCTGGATTTCTGCTGGTGCTGTGCGGCGCGGCGTATGTGCTGTGCTTTGCCATTCTCTGCCGGTTCCTGCGCAAGCCGCAGTCAGCGCTGAACACAAAATCCATCGGTGAAAAGCCCTGGTGCGCAGTCATCATTCTGCTGGCCGCCTGTGCCCTGCGGCTGGTGATTGCCGAACACGTATCCGGCTATGATGTGGATATCGGCTGCTTCCGCGCCTGGGCCAACCGCATGGCGGCAACCGGGCCCGTGAATTTCTATGATCCATCGGACCCCTTTGCCTCCTGCGACTATCCGCCGGGGTACATGCTGATCCTCTGGCTTGTGGGCCTGATTGGCAAGGCAGAGGCTACCGGAGCCACGGAATTCATGGTCAAGGTGCCGCCTGTTCTGGCGGACATCGTGCTGTGCGCTGTGCTGTATCGGGAA
Organism: uncultured Eubacteriales bacterium; assembly: GCA_902801765.1. GTDB lineage: Bacteria > Bacillota > Clostridia > Christensenellales > Aristaeellaceae > RUG563. The sequence goes on along the minus strand of CADCJO010000006.1, from coordinate 59,434 downwards.
GCGAAGAAGCAAAAGCTGTCCGGGCCCGCGGCGCTGGCGTTGGTAACGCTGTATGCGCTCAATCCCCTCATCATCGTGGCCGGCTCCGCCTGGGGCCAGGCGGACGCGCTGATGACGCTGTTTCTGGCGCTCACCGTGCTGTACGCGGTACGGGGAAAGTGGATCGCGGCGCTGCCTTTCTATATCGTTTCCGTGCTGTTCAAGCCCCAGGCGCTGATGTTCGGGCCCTTGGGTCTGCTGGCGCTTGGAATGCACATCGTTTATCACTGGAAAAACGAAACCGCGCGGAAGGCTGTCCTCCGGGACGTGGGCCTGGGCCTGGCGGCGATGGCGGCCGCGGCGCTCCTGATCGTGGTTCCCTTCTCCATCCACCTGCCCGCCGACTGGCTTTTCACCCTGTATGGGAAAACCATGGGCCGGTATGCCTACGCCACGGTGAACAGCTGCAACCTGTATTTCCTGCTGGGTAAAAACTGGGTCACGGTGGAGAGCAGCCTCAGCGGCGCGTTTTTGCTGCCCTTCCTGACGTGGTGCCTGGCGGTGCTGCCGCTGCTGACGGCGGCGGTGCGGCGCGCGCCGATCTTCCGTGGACAGCTCGGCGAAAAAAAGGATCGTATCCGCCTGTACACCTTGGGCGGGCTGGCGGCGGTACTGGGCCTGACGATGATCGTCCTGTCCGCTGTCGGAAGCCTGGATTATTCCACCCTCGGCACGGTCATGATCGTGTACGCCGTGGCGGTTTTTGCCGCGCTGTACGCGTTCGCGAACGATATAAAGCATCTGCCCGTGTTCGGCGCGGGACTGCTGCTGCTGCTGTTCAACACCGGGTCGATGATGCACGAGCGGTATTTGTTCCCGGCGGTTGCCCTGCTGCTGCTGGGCTATCTGTGGAACAAGGATGTCCGCATCCTGTGGCTGGCTGTCGGCGTGACGGTGGCAGGATTCCTGAATGTGGGCTGCGCTCTTGACCGAAACACCCGCATTGGCGGGGCGTCGGGCCATTTGGATGCCCCTGCGGTGGGGCTGCAAAGCGATATGGCGGTGCTGGAATATGCCGCCGCCTCGCTGAATTGTCTGGTATGCTTTGCCTCGCTGGCGCTGTGCAGCGCGCTGAGCCGGGGCGAATGCGTCAGCCTGCTGACGGAACGTCAGGCCGCTTCTCCCCTTCCTCAGGAAACGCCCACCCGGAAAATGACCCGGCGGGACTGGGTGATCCTTGCCTGCGTCACGGCCGCCTATGCTGTGCTGACGTTTACGAATCTGGGGTCCATGAAAGCGCCGCAGACGGCCTACGTGTCGGAATCTCCGGATGAGCAGATCACGTTCGACCTGGGAAAAAACCGCCAGTTTAACATGCTCTATTTCGGAGGCATCCACTACTACTCCAGCGATTTCCCCGTGGAAATCAGCGAGGACGGAGAAAACTGGACCCAGTATTACACCGCCGGGATGGCCGAAGGCGACTGCTTTAAATGGAAATATTTGTCCTATGCGCCAGGCGCTTCCCAGCCCGTTACGCTGATGGGCCGCTATGTGCGCCTGACAGCGAACCATTACAGCCTGACGCTGTTTGAAGTGCTGTTCAAAGATCTTGACAGCGGCGAAATCTGTCCCGCGGCCATCATAGCGAACAGCGGAGATAATGAAACCGCCAGCAACATGCTGGATGAACAGGACACCCTGGAGGGGGAGCCCGGTTGGTACAATTCCACCTATTTTGACGAAATCTATCATGCCCGCACGGGGTACGAGCATCTCCATCACCTGCAGACCTACGAAACCACTCATCCGCCGCTGGGCAAGGTGTTCATCAGCTGGGCTATCGCCATTTTCGGCATGACGCCCTTCGGCTGGCGGTTCGCAGGCGCGCTGGCGGGCGTGCTGATGCTGCCGGGCATGTATCTGCTGGGCAAGCTGTTTGCCAAGCGCTGGTGGGGCGGCATGGCGGCAGCGCTGCTGATGGCCTTTGACCTGATGCACTTCACACAGACCCGTATCGCCACCATCGACAGCTTTGCGGTGCTGTTCATCATCTGGATGATGTACTTCATGTTCGTCTGGTACTTCCAGGATTTCTTCGGCAAGCCTTTCTGGAAAACGCTGGTGCCGCTGGGTCTGTCCGGCCTGTTCATGGGTCTGGGCGTGGCCAGCAAGTGGACGGCCTGCTATGCGGGCGTCATCCTGGCAATCATCTTCTTTGCAGGCATTTGGCGGAGGACGCGGCTGATCGCGGCGGCGAAAAAGACGAACGCCGCGAAACGCACGGAAGGGCAAAAACACGCCGCTTCCAATGGCGCAAAGCAGCTCATGATCACAATCGCCACCTGCCTGATCTTCTTTGTGCTGATTCCCGCAGTGATTTACTATCTTTCCTATATCCCGTACTTTGCTTACGACGGCGTGGGCGTGACGCCCAAGAAAGTGATCGAAGCCGCTGTGGGCACCTACTTTACCAACGGCCAGGTTGGCGGTATGCTGGGCTATCACAGCGAGCCGGGCCGCGGTATGGATCACGATTTCTATTCCCCCTGGTATCAGTGGCCGGTGATCGGCAAGCCGATGTGGTACGCCGCCAACAGCTTTGAGCCCGAGGGGTATGAAAGCTCTATCATGGCGCTGGGCAACCCGGCGGTCTGGTGGAGCGGGCTGATCTGTATTGTAATCTGTCTGGCAGTGTGGATCAGGCGGCATATGCGGCGGGATACCACCCTGACGCCCTTTACAGAAACGGATGATACCCGGCCCGCGCTGATCCTGCTGTGCTACTTCGGCCAGCTCATGCCCTGGATTCTGGTGCCCCGGGGAACATACATTTACCATTACTTCCCCTGCGTGCCCTTCCTGGTTCTGGCGATGGTGCTCTGCCTCGACCTGCTGGCTGACGCGGGCGTCAAGGCGGTCGCAAACAGCGGTGCTTCTGAACAGTCACAAAAGCAGCAAAACATTGAACGCGGCGTTTTGATCCTGGTGATTATCCTGCTGGTTGCTGCTGCGGCGATGTTTGTCCTGTTCTTCCCCTATGCCAGCGGAATTCCTGCGAAGCGCTCCTGGATGGAAGCGGTGAAATGGTTTGACCGGTGGCTGTGGTACTGAGTGAGGGAATAGGGATTAGGGAGTAGAGGTTGTTCCTCTCCAGGCCCTGAGAAACGAGGAAGGCCATGCTGGCAAGAACGATATGCTTCGCCCTGCAAGGGGTGGATGGCAGGCCCGTGACAGTGGAAACCGACGTGAGCGGCGGCCTGTACAACTGGGCCATGGTGGGCCTGCCCGACGCGGCGGTGCGCGAAAGCCGCGACCGCGTCAGCAGCGCTTTACGCAATTCGGGCTACGCCATGCCTGCGGGCCGGGTGACAGTGAACCTGTCGCCCGCTGACCTGCGCAAGGAAGGCGCGGCGTTTGACCTGCCGATCGCCGTTTCCATCGTCGCGGCCAGCCGCCAGGCGGCGCTGCCCAATCTGGAAAAAGTGCTGCTGCTGGGTGAATTGGGGCTGGATGGGTCGCTGATTCCCGTGCGCGGCGTACTGTCCATGGTGATTGCCGCGCGGCAGGCGGGGATCGAAACCGTCATCCTGCCCGCCGGAAACGCCCCGGAGGCGCAATCATTGACCGGGATGCTTGTTTATCCTGCCCGAAACCTGTCTGAAGTGATCAACCACCTGAGTGGGAAGGAGCGGCTGCCCGCCCAGATTCAAACATCTTATTCCGACTCCCTTACCGACAGCAAACCCTTGCTTGATCTTTCGCTGGTCAAAGGCCAGCAGGGCGCGCGCCGAGCGTTGGAAATCGCCGCGGCGGGCGGGCACAATATGCTCATGATCGGTGTGCCCGGAAGCGGAAAAACCATGCTGGCCCGGTGCTTGCCGGGAATCCTGCCAAGAATGACCTTTGAGGAAGCGTGTGAAACCACCCGCATCCATTCCGTCGCGGGCCTCATCCAACCGGGCCAGGGCCTGATGACTGAGCGGCCCTTCCGCACACCCCACCACGCTGTATCCGCGCCTGCGCTGGTGGGTGGCGGCAGTGACGCCCGACCGGGGGAAATCTCCCTGGCGCATAACGGCGTGCTGTTTCTGGATGAACTGCCGGAATACGCGCCAAATGTGCTGGAAGCGTTGCGCCAGCCCCTGGAGGACGGCTTTGCCACCATCTCCCGGGTGAAAGCCCGGGCGCAGTATCTGTCCCGCTGTATGCTGATCGCGGGCATGAATCCCTGCCCCTGCGGTTATTACGGCAGCCGCATCCGGCAATGCCACTGCGGGGAAGCGGCGATTCGGCGGTATTTGAGCCACATTTCCGGGCCGCTGCTGGACAGAATCGATTTGCAGGTGGAAGTGGATGCGGTGCCGGTGAGCGAAATCAACGCATCCGCCCCTGCGGAAAGCTCCGCATCCGTGCGTGAAAGGGTGCAGAAGGCGCGAAGCGTTCAGCAAAAGCGCTTTGCGAAAACCAACACCCACGCCAACGCCCAGATGGATGGCGGAATGCTGAAGGAATTCTGCCCCTTGAATGGCCCGGCCCAACAGCTTTTAACCACCGCCGTGGAGAAAATGGGCATGAGCATGCGCGGCTACACCCGCATCATCAAGGTAGCCCGCACCATCGCTGATCTGGACGGGGCGCGGGACATTCAGCCCGCCCATATTGCCGAGGCGATTCAGTACCGCGCCTTGGACAGCAAATACTGGGGGATGTGACCGGTGGTATTATCCAAAGAACAATTGGCCCGGGTCTGGCTGCAATGCGCGCCGATGGGAGCGTGGGCGCGGCTTATGAGCCTGAAAGAAAAGTACGGCGGGACGCTGGGCGTGTGGGAAAACTATACGCCAAAGGTTTATGACTTGCTGGGGCCGGAAAACTTTTCTTACCTGGCCGATCTTCGCGCTTCCCGGTGCGTGTCGGTATTGCGGGAGTTGGACGCCTTGAACGCTCGTCCTTTGTTTCTGGGAGAGGAAGACTATCCCGCTTCCCTCGCGGCCATTCCCGATCCGCCGGACGTGCTGTTTGTGCGGGGAACGTTGCCCAAAGAATTTTCTCGCTCCATTGCCATGGTCGGTTCCCGCCGGGCGACGCGCTACGGCGCGTCCCAGGCGCGGAGGATTGCTAAGGGGCTGGCCGAAAAGAACGTGATCGTGGTCAGCGGCCTGGCGCGGGGCATCGATGCGGCGTCCCACCAGGGCACGCTGGATGGCAGCGGCTCCACCGTGGCGGTGCTGGGCAGCGGGCTTGGGCGGATGTATCCCCCGGAAAACAAGGAACTGGCTCAGCGTATCCTGGATGAAGGCGGAGCCATTGTTTCTGAGCTGGCGCCCGACGCGCAGCCGCTGCCTTACCACTTCCCGGCCAGAAATCGGATCATCTCCGGATTATCGTCCGCGGTGCTGCTCATCGAGGCGCAGCTTAAAAGCGGCACCCATAGCACCATCGAATACGCCCAGCAGCAGCGGAAAGAGGTGTTCGCCCTGCCGGGTAACGTGGACGCGCCGGGCAGCGAACTGCCGCTGATGCTGCTCAAGGACGGGGCCAACCTGTGCACCGGCCCGGAGGACATTCTGGTGCAGATGGGATGGCAGGGGCAGGACACGGAACAATCGTCTTTTCTGACGGAAGAACCAGTTCTGGATGAAAATGACCCCAGTTATCCCATTCTGAAAGCCTTGGCGATGGAGGAAAAAACGATGGAGGAGCTGATCGCGGAAACGGGCCGCACCGCCGGGGAATTAGGCGCGCAGCTCACCATCCTGGAAATCAGCGGCAAGATCGAGCGCCGCGCCGGACGGGCGTTCGCGCTGGTACGATAGAAAACGGAGAGAACGCTGGGGAAATCCCTTCCGAGAAAGCCAAAAACTTAGTTTATGTATATTTCGCTTAGAACTTAGAACTTGGAACTTAGAACTAAAAACGAAGAACTCATTTGGAGGAACAAAACCGTGGCAACTGCATCGAAACTGATTATCGTGGAATCTCCCGCCAAGGCGCGCACCATTGCCAAATTCCTGGGCCGGGGCTACAAGGTGGAAGCGTCCCAGGGGCACGTGCGCGACCTGCCCAAGTCCCAGCTGGGCGTGGACGTGGATCAGGACTTCGCCATGAAGTACATCACCATCCATGGCCGGGGCAAAATCCTGACCAAGATCCGGAAGGAAGCCAAGGCCGCTTCCAAAATCTTTCTCGCAACCGACCCTGACCGCGAAGGGGAAGCCATTTCCTGGCATCTTGCGCAGACCCTGGGCATGGACGTGAATTCTCCCTGCCGCATCGAATTCCATGAAGTGACGCAGAAAGCCGTGGAAACCGCGCTGAAAAATCCCCGGCCCATCGACATGGAACGGGTGGACGCCCAGCAGGCCCGCCGCGCCCTGGACCGCCTGGTGGGCTACAAGATCAGCCCGCTTTTGTGGGCCAAGGTGAAAAAGGGTCTGAGCGCCGGGCGCGTGCAGAGCGTCGCCACCCGGCTGGTGGTGGATCGGGAGCAGGACATCGAAGACTTCATTCCCGAAGAATATTGGGACATTACCGCCAACGCTCTGCTGCCCAGCGCTCGGGGACGGAAAACCACCTTCACCCTGCGCCTGAACACCCTGGACGGCCAGAAGGCCGAATTGCACAACGAAGCGGAGGCCATGGAAGCGAAGAAGCGGGTGGAGAACGCCCGATTCGCCGTGTACGGCATCAAGCACGGGGAAAAGAAAAAGGTGCCCGCGCCGCCGTTTACGACTTCTTCTTTGCAGCAGGAAGCGGGCCGCAAGCTGAACTTCACCACCCAGAAAACCATGCAGGTGGTGCAGCAGCTTTATGAAGGCGTTGATCTGGAAGGCGAAGGCACCCAGGGTATCGTCACCTACATCCGTACCGACAGCGTGCGCATTTCCCAGGAAGCGCTGGACGCGGTGCGCGCTTATATCCCCGAACGCTTCGGCGCGGAATACCTGCCCGAAACACCCAATGAATTCAAGGGCCGCCGCAACGCCCAGGACGCTCACGAGGCCATCCGCCCCACGGACGTAAAACGTACGCCGGAATCCATCAAAGGGTCTCTTACCAAGGAGCAGTTCCAGCTGTACCGGCTGATTTATTCCCGCTTCCTGGCCAGCCAGATGAACCCCGCCATTTATGACACCATGAGCATGGACGTGAACGGCGACGGCGTGGGCATGCGCTTCTACGGCGAACACAAGCGGTTCGCGGGCTTCACCAGCGTATACGAGGAAAGCACCGACGAAACCCAGGAAGCCGCGGAAACCACCCTGCCCGCCTTTGAGGAAGGCGCACCCGTGACCATCGAATCGGTGGACAGCCAGCAGCATTTCACCCAGCCCCCTTCCCGCTATACCGAAGCCAGCCTGGTGAAAACCCTGGAAGAAAAGGGCATTGGCCGTCCTTCCACCTATGCCCCCACCATCACCACCATCATCGCCCGCGGTTACGTGATGCGGGAAAACAAGCGCCTCTATCCCACCGAGCTGGGCCGCACCATCAACGCCATGATGATGGATTACTTCGGCCCCATCGTGGACACCGAATTTACCGCCGAGCTGGAAGAAGAATTGGACGAGGTGGAGGAGGGCACCGAGGATTGGCACAAGGTACTGCGGGAATTTTATCCGCCCTTTGAAAAGATGCTCAATCACGCGGAAGACGAAATCGAAAAAATCGAAATCAAGGATGAGCCCAGCGACGTGATCTGCGACAAGTGCGGGGCACAGATGGTGTACCGCGTGGGTCGGTACGGCAAGTTCCTGGCCTGCCCCAACTTCCCGGACTGCCGCAACACCAAGCCGATTCTCACCTACATCGAGGCCAAATGCCCCAAGTGCGGCGGACGGCTGCTGGAAAAGACCAGCCGGAAAAACCGCAAGTTCTACGGCTGCGAGAATTACCCGGAATGCGATTTCGTATCCTGGGAAATGCCGGTGGATCAGAAGTGCGAAAAGTGCGGCAGCTACATGACCCTGAAGCGCTCCCGCAAGGGGGAGACCTGGTACCTTTGCAGCAACGAGACCTGCCGCCACCGGGTGGAAGTGAAGATGCCGGAAACGGAGGACGAGGAATGAGCGTCACCGTCATCGGCGCGGGCCTGGCGGGCTGTGAAGCCGCGTGGCAGCTGGTAAAGCGGGGCGTGCCCGTCACGCTGATCGAGCAGAAGCCGGAAAACTTTAGCCCCGCCCACCATTCGCCCCTGTTCGCGGAGCTGGTCTGCTCCAATTCCCTGCGGTCTGACCGGCTGCAAAACGCGGTGGGCCTGCTGAAGGAAGAAATGCGCCGCCTGGATTCGCTGATCCTCGCGGCCGCGGACAAGGCCCGGGTGCCTGCCGGGGGAGCCCTGGCGGTGGATCGGGACACCTTTTCGGGGTATATCACCGATACCCTGCAAAATCATCCCCTGGTCACTTTTGAAGCCAGGGAGGTCAAGGAAATCCCCGAAGGCCCCGCCATCATCGCCACCGGCCCCCTCACCAGCGACGCCCTGGCGGATGCCATCGCCGCCATGCCGGAGGTCAGCACCCTCAACTTTTACGACGCGGCGGCTCCCATCGTCACGGCGGAATCCCTGGACATGAGCAAGGTCTACCGCGCCTCACGCTACGGCCGGGGCGACGATTACCTGAACTGTCCCATGAGCCAGGAGGAATATGACGCCTTTGTGCTTGCGCTGCTGAACGCCGAAACCGCGCCCATCCACGGCTTTGAAGAAAAGAAGGTGTTCGAGGGCTGCATGCCGGTAGAGTCCATGGCGAGGCGAGGCCATATGGTGCTGGCCTTCGGGCCGCTCAAGCCCGTGGGTCTGCCTGACCCGCGCACGGGGCGCGACCCCTACGCCGTGGTGCAGCTGCGGCAGGACGACGCGGCGGGTACGCTTTACAACTTAGTGGGCTTCCAAACGCGGCTCAAATTCCCGGAGCAGAAGCGGGTGTTCGGCATGATCCCCGGCCTGGAAAACGCGGAGTTCGCCCGGTACGGCGTCATGCACCGCAACACCTTCCTGAACAGTCCCGGTCTGCTGGACGCTCATTACCAGATGCTTTCCCGCCCCGGCCTGTTCTTCGCGGGCCAGATGACCGGCGTGGAGGGCTATGTGGAATCCGCGGGCAGCGGCATGGTGGCGGGCATCTGCGCGGCGATGCAGCAGCAGGGGAAACCCCTGCCCGACTTCCCGCGCACGACCGCCCTTGGCGCTTTGGCCCACTATGTATCCGCCCAGAACCATAATTTCCAGCCCATGAATGTGACCTACGGCATCATGGAGGGCTGGCCCGAAAAGGTGCGCGGCGGCAAGCAGGCCCGGTATGAAAAGATCGCCAATCGGGCGCTGGAAACCATTGAAGCCCTGAAATGTATCGTTTGACTGGGTTTTGCCCAATTTTCCTCTTGCAAAAGCCGTGAAAAACTGGTAGAATATTTAATAGTCAAAGAAAGACTAATTTGTTTTTCAGGAGTTGATTAAAAGGAGGCGCTGAACATGAAAAGAATACTGTGCGTGCTGCTGATGGTATTCTTGCTTCCCGCCTTTGCTTTTGCGGAGGAGGAGCTTACAGCCCGTTACGTGTTTGATCTGACGCAGGCGGGCGATTACGGGGCGGTGTACGCCTTGGCGGATGAAGGGCTGCGGAAAGCTGTGTCAGAAGAAAGACTGCGCAGTATCTTTACCGCCTTAACCGATGCTTTCGGGCAGGTGACCGGCTTCGGGGAGGAAAAAACCGCCTGGTCTGACCCCTATCGGATTACCTCGCTGCCTGTGCATTACGAAAAAGCCAGCATCGCCCTGCATATCACCTGGCAGGGAAACCAGCTTTCCGGGATTCACTATTCCATGCTGGATGAACCGCCGATTTATCAGGAAAAAACGCCCGTGGGCATTTTGGAGGAAAGCATTCAGGTGGGCGATCTGGCATTGGAAGGGTATATGACCTTGCCTTCGAACGCCTCCGTACCACTGCCTGCTGTGGTATTGCTGCATGGCTCCGGACCCAATGACCGGGATGAAGCCATCGGGAACACGAAGCTGTTCCGTGATTTAGCCTATGGCCTGGCTCAGCTGGGAATCGCGGCGGTGCGTTACGATAAACGAACATATGTATATGGGAGTAAGTATACAGCAGAGGATATGCAGCGTTTTACCGTCCAGGAAGAATCCATCGACGACGCTGTGGCAGCGGCTCGATTGCTTTGCACCGATTCCCGCATTGACCCGGAAAGGATTTACCTGATCGGTCATTCCATGGGGGCTATGCTGGCGCCGCGTATCGCAAAGGAAAACCACGGCCTGTTCGCGGGCATCGTGATGCTGTCCGGAACGCCGAAAACCCTGGCGGATATTATCATCAGTCAGAATCAGGCGGTGGTGGACGCCATGTCTCCTTTGGAAAAGATCGTAGGGAACATGCAGATGGCCGGATTGCGCCAAAGCTGGCAGAATGTGCTGAACGGTACAGCGGAAGAAGCGAAAGGGAAAATGCTATTCGGCCAGCCCGCTTATTATTTCTGGGAAATGGCCCAGTATGACACTGCAGAAATCCTGAAAAATCTGCACATTCCCTCGCTCATTATCAACGGCGGCTCGGATTTCCAGGTCATCGACGCGGACGGTATCGACGCCTGGCGGGCGCTCGACCTTCCGGAAAGCGTTCAATTGACCTATTATCCGGAGCTGAATCATCTGCTCATGAACCCTCAAGCGCCGGAAACGGTCCGGGGCACCGTGCAGGAATACGATATTCCCTGCCATGTGGCGGAAGAAGTTGTTGACGAAATCACTGCATTTATACTGAAATAAACGGAGGATGAATCCATGAAAATGATGGGAACCACCATCTGCGCCGTGAAGAAGGACGGCAAAATCGCCGTGGCGGGCGACGGCCAGGTGACGATGGGAGAACACACCGTATTCAAGGCCACCGCCCGGAAGGTGCGGCGCATTTACAACGACAGCGTGGTGACGGGCTTCGCCGGTTCCGTGGCGGATGCCTTCTCCCTGTGCGAACGGTTTGAGGACAAGTTGACTCAGTGCGGCGGCAATCTGGAGCGGGCCGCGGTCATGCTGGCTCAGGACTGGCGGGGCGACAAGGGCCTGCGCCAACTGGAAGCCATGCTGATCGTGGCGAACAAGGAAAGTATGCTGATCGTCAGCGGCACCGGCGAGGTCATCGACCCCGACGACGGCGTGGCCGCCATCGGCTCCGGCGGCAACTATGCTCTGGCCGCTGCCCGCGCGCTGGTGCAGAATACCGATTTAAGCGCGAAGGAAATCGCGGAGAAAGCGCTGCACATCGCCGCATCCATCTGCGTCTATACCAATGACAACATCATTGTGGAGGAGGTGTGACCCATGAGCGAAGTGAAAAAACTGTCGGGCCGCGCCCATGAACTGACGCCCCGCGAGGTCGTGCGGGAGCTGGATCGCTATATCATCGGCCAGGACGAAGCCAAGCGCGCCGTGGCTATCGCCCTGCGCAACCGCTACCGCCGCAGCCAATTGCCCAAGGAAATGCGGGATGAAATATATCCCAAGAATATCCTCATGATCGGGCCCACGGGCGTGGGCAAAACCGAAATCGCCCGCCGCCTGGCCAAGCTGGTGGAAGCGCCGTTTATCAAGGTGGAAGCCACCAAGTTTACCGAGGTTGGCTATGTGGGCCGCGACGTGGAATCCATCATCCGCGATTTAGCGGAAAACGCCGTGCGGATGGTGAAGGATGAGCATGTGGCCCGGGTCAAGACCCGCGCCCAGGTGCTGGCGGAAGACCGGCTGGTAACGCTGCTGATGCACCCGGTCAAGAAGAACACCGCTTCCCAGAATCCCCTGGACGTGCTGCTGGGCCGCGCCAAGCAGGAGCCAGACCCCAGCGAGGAAGAAAAAATCGAAATCAGCCGCAAGCGCGACGAGCTGCGGGCGCAATTGCGTTCGGGCCAATTGGAGGATCACGAGCTGGAAATCGAAGTGGAGGAAGCTGCGCCTCAGCTGGAGGTGGGCGGCGCGTCCATCAGCATCGGCGACATGATGGGCGGCATGCTGCCCAAGCGCACGAAGATGCGCCATGTGAAGGTGAAGGAAGCCCGGGAGATCCTGATTCAGGAAGAAAGCCAGAAGCTCATCGACGAGGACGCGGTAAAGGAGGAAGCCATCCGCCGCTGTGAGCAGAGTGGTATCGTGTTCCTGGATGAGATCGACAAGATCGCAGGACGCTCCGCCGGGGCCGGCCCGGACGTGAGCCGGGAAGGCGTGCAGCGGGATATCCTGCCCATCGTGGAAGGGTCCACGGTGAACACAAAATACGGTCCGGTCAGAACAGACTTTATGCTTTTCATCGGCGCTGGCGCGTTCCATGTAGCCAAGGTAAACGACCTGATTCCCGAGCTCCAGGGCCGCTTCCCGGTGCATGTCAATCTGAAATCCCTGACCCAGGAGGATTTTGTCGCCATCCTGACGAAAACAGATAATGCCGTCACCCGACAGTACGCTGCTTTGCTGGAAGTGGACAAGGTACATCTCACCTTTGACGACGACGCCCTGAACGAAATCGCCCGCATCGCTATGCTGTCCAATGAAATGGGCGAGGATATCGGCGCGCGGCGGCTGCACGCGGTGTTTGAAGAGCTGCTGGAGGACGTGTCCTTCAACGCGGGCGGCGACAACATGCCCGACGTTTACCTGACCATCACCGCGGATTACGTGAAGGAGCATTTAAAGACGGCGAAAGAAATGGATATGAGAAGGTATATTCTGTAAACGAAAAGTACTAAGTTCAAAGTTCTAAGTTCTAAGTTGAAAGCTGAACAGACGCTGATTGATCAATGGATAGACTATATATGCTTGGAACTTAGAACTTAGAACTGATCAACCTAAACGAACAAAAGAGGAGGGGACTGCATCATGCCTCTAACCATCGCCATCGACGGGCCTGTCGGCGCGGGAAAATCCACCATCTCCGATGAAGTAGCCAGGAAATTGGGGATTCTGCACCTGGACACCGGGGCCATGTATCGTGCCTTTGGTCTGTGCGCCTTAGAACATGGCCTGGATTTGCACGATGAATCGTCTGTTTCCGCCCTCTGCGGGCAGGATGAAGCGCGGGTGAGCGTGCGGTACGAAAACGGAACCCAGCAAACCCTGCTGAACGGCCGGGACGTGAGCAGCCTCATCCGCACCCAGGAGGTTGGTATGGCCGCTTCCACCGTATCCAAGTATCGGGAGGTGCGCCGCATCATGGTGCAGCGCCAACAGGAAATGGCGAAGGAGCAGCCCATGCTGCTGGACGGGCGTGACATTGGCACGGTGGTGCTGCCGGACGCCACGGTGAAGATTTATCTGACCGCAACTCCCGAAGCCCGGGCGCAGCGCAGGATGCTGCAGCTGCGAGAAAAAGGCGACAATACGTCCTTTGAAGAAATCCTGAAAGAAGTCAACGCCCGCGATTATCAGGACATGCACCGGGAAGTCACGCCCCTGCGCCAGGCGGAGGATGCTGTCCTGGTGGATTCCTCCGATCTGACCTTTGATGAAACTGTTCAGGCCATTTTTTCTCTTGTGGAGGCAAAGCAATGAGCAATCCGACAGAAGCAAAAAAGGAACCGGAAAAAAAGGTCCCTCCGGAAAAGGAACGCACCTGGCTGTATACCCTGGTCCGCTTTGTGGCCTGGTGCGGGGTGCATACGTTTTTTCCGGTCAAGTATCATCACAAGGAACGGTACGCCCTGCAAGGGCCTTATATCAGCATGTCCAACCACCAAAGCGCCTGCGACCCGCTGATCCTGGCCTATCCCTGCAAAAAGTATGAAATCCGGTTCGTTGGCAAGAAGGAACTGAACGTGAATCCCTTCATCACCAAGCTGCTGGCCGGGCTGCACATGATCACCGTAGATCGGCACAATTCCGACATGGCGGCTATGCGCCTGTGCGCAAAAACTCTGCGGGACGGCTATGTGCTGGGCATTTTCCCCGAAGGCACGCGGCATCACAAGGACCTGATGGAGGAAGTGGAGACCGGCGCGGCGGTGCTGGCCCTGCGGGCAAAGGTGCCGATCCTGCCCGTCTACATCGAATCCAAGCCCAGGTTCCTACGGTTCAATCACGTCTATATCGGCGAACCCATGGACATTTCCGATCTCTGCGCCCAGGGCTTCAACACTGAAGTGGTGGAAGCGCTGTGCGAGCGCATCCGCAACGCGTTCTATGATCTGCGCAAGGAGTGCCAGGAAAGAAAATGAACTCATGAGGGAACCGCTCTTTCCGGGAAATCCGTAATCAGTATTTGAAAGTTTTACTTCATTTTGTGGTGAAAGCATGGATCAACAATCATTGAATATCCGCCGAGCGCAGGAACAGGACATTCCCGGTATCATGGAGTTACTGGTGCAGGTCTGTATGGTGCATCACGCGATTCGCCCCGACCTGTTCAACGGCCCGGCAACCAAATATACCGTGGATGAACTGAGAGCGATTATCGGCAACGAAAAAACACCCGTGTTCGTCTGCGTGGACGAAGCGGGCCGGGTGCTGGGCCACAGCTTCTGTATCTTCCAGCAGCGTATAGGCCACAATATCCTGACCGACGTGAAAACGCTGTACATCGACGATCTCTGCGTGGACGAAAAGCAGCGGGGGAAAGGCGTCGGTAAAGCGCTCTATGACCATGTGCTGATGTTCGCCCAAGAAAACGGGTGCTACAACGTGACCCTGAACGTGTGGGCCGGGAACGACAGCGCGCTGAAATTCTATCAGCATCAGGGCTTGAACATACAGAAATACGGCATGGAAGTCATTTTGTAAAGGAATTGTAAATATGGACAGGAAATTCGGCTGGACGACCCTTGGTATCATTGGCTTTATCTTCGCGCCCCTCGGCGCGTTCTTCATGGCGCTGGGCGGGCTGCTGTTCGCTGTTCGGGCGGGACACAATCCAGAAGACCCGATGGTGTTCCTCTGCACCTTTGGCGGCATGGGGCTGATCTTTTTCCTGGTCGGCTTCAGTTTTCTCGCTGTGGACATCCGCCGAAGAAACGCGATGAAACGCGCCTTGGAAGGCGGCGATTATGTGATGGCGAAGATCGTGGGCACACAGCCCAAATTGAACGTCAATATGAACGGCTCGCATCCCTTCGTGGTGGAATGCCATTGGACGAATCCCGACACGGGGGAAACTCACGTGTTTTTCAGCCGTTATCTGTACTTTGATCCGACTGATATGTTCACCTCCGACGAAGTACCGGCGTACATTGACCGGATGAATGAAAAGACCTTCTTTGTGGATATCGACGCCGTGCTGCCGAAGGTTGTCGTGCATCGCTGAAAACCGTCCGCATGATTCTGAAACCGGGAGTTATTATACTCCTGGTTTTTTGTATACATAAAAACAATTTGCCTTTGTACTTTTTCTGTATAGCGCTTTACAGAATACCAATCTTTGAGTACAATTGTATACACAAATCCAGAAAGGAGCAAGGAACACATGCTGGAGATTTCCCCGAAAACAAACTTATTGGAGCAAAAGAATTATCGCTACGCTTTGCAGGATGTGGCGGAACCGAATCTTTACCGGGATATTTATGATTATGAATCCGTACCCAAGGTTCCTTTTAACCATCGGCGCGTACCTATGGGCATGCCGGAGGAAATTTGGATTTCCGACACGTCCTTCCGCGACGGCCAGCAGTCGGTGGACCCGTACACAGTGGATCAGATTGTGGAGCTGTATAAGCTGATGAGCAAGCTGGGCGGGCCTTACGGCATCATCCGGCAGACCGAATTTTTCATTTACAGCAAGAAGGATCGGGAAGCCGTAGCCCGGTGCCAGGAATTGGGTCTCAAATTCCCGGAGATCACCACCTGGATCCGCGCCACGAAGGAGGACTTCAAGCTGGTCAAGGATCTGGGCATCCGCGAAACGGGCATCCTGGTGTCCAGCAGCGACTACCATATCTTCAAAAAGATGAAGCTGACCCGCGGCCAGGCGATGAAGAAATACCTGGAGACCGTGGCCTTGGCCTTTGAGGCGGGCGTTATGCCCCGCTGCCACCTGGAGGACATTACCCGGGCGGACTTCTACGGCTTCGTGGTGCCCTTCGTGAACGAGCTGATGAAGATGAGCCAGGACGCGGGTATTCCCGTCCGAATCCGCGCCTGCGACACGATGGGCTATGGCGTGCCGTATCCCGAAGTCGCCCTGCCCCGCAGCGTGCCGGGCATCATCTACGGCCTGCAGCACTATTCCGACGTGCAGAGCGAATACCTGGAATGGCACGGACACAACGATTTCTACAAGGCTGTGGCCAATGCTTCCACCGCCTGGCTGTACGGCGCGTGCGCGGTGAACTGCTCGTTGCTGGGCATCGGCGAACGCACGGGCAACATTCCGCTGGAAGCCATGGTGTTTGAGTACGGCTCCCTGCGCGGGTCCCTGGACGGCATGGACCCCACCGTCATCACTGAAATCGCCCAGTATTTCTCCAAGGAAATGGGCTACAAGATTCCGCCCATGACGCCGTTTGTGGGCCGCAACTTCAACGTCACCCGCGCCGGTATCCACGCGGACGGCCTGCTGAAGGACGAAGAAATCTACAATATCTTCAACACCAAGAAGCTGCTGAACCGTTCCGCCTCCGTCTTGATTTCCAAGACTTCCGGTCTGGCGGGCATCGCTTACTGGATCAACGAAAACTATCAGCTCTCCGCCAACGAAGCCGTGTCCAAGCAGGATCAGCTGGTGATCGACCTGAAAGCCTGGATCGACGCGCAGTTTGAAGCGGGACGCCAGGCGGCTCTGTCCAACAACGAAATGGAGACAAAGATCGAAGAACTGACGGGCGGACGCCTGCACAGGCTGTAAGAAAGGAATAAAGAATCATGGAACATAAAATGATTTCCATTGCCGATCAGGTGTTTGAGGAATTGGAGCGGGACATTCTGTCCGGCTTGTATGAGCGGGACGAAGTGCTGACGGAAATGAAGCTGAGCGAACAGCTCCACGTCAGCCGTACGCCCATCCGGGAGGCTCTGCGCCGCCTGGAACAGGAGCATATCATCGAGCCCACAAGCAAGGGCATGAAGGTGGTCGGCATTACCCGGGACGATATTTCCGATATTTGCGAAATCCGTCTGCGGCTGGAGGGCCTGGCTGCCCGTTGGGCGGCGGAACGGGCTGACGAAGCGGGCATCCGCTCTCTGAAAGAAACCCTGGATTTGCAGGAGTTTTACACCCAGAAGCAGGACCCGGAATGCATCAAGAACGCCGACAGCCAGTTCCACCAGACAATTTACGCCCTCTGCGGCAGTCATTCCATGCAGGACACGCTGAATCCCTTGCACCGCAAGCTGCTGAAATACCGCCGGGTGTCCGTGTCCGCCAAGAGCCGGGCGCAGAAATCCCTGGAGGAACACCGGGCCATTTACGAAGCCATTGCCGCCCATGACGGGGAAAACGCGGAAAAGCTGACCATCGCCCACGTGCAGAACGCGCGGGATAACATTTTGAATAGAGTCATCGTGTCATTATCTGAATAAAACCGAGGAGGATAAAACCATGTATCAGGAAGCGATAGAACAGGCAGTCAATCATTATCGGGAACTGCTGCTTGCCCAGGTTGAGCGGGCGGAAAAGCTGAACAATCAGGCTCCTCTGGAAAAAAAGGAGAAAACGGTCATCGGCGTGGTGGGCGGCGACGGCATCGGCCCCATCATTACCGCCCAGGCGGAGCGCGCGCTGAAAGCGCTGCTGAAAGATGAGATTGCCGCGGGCAAGATCGAGCTGCGCACCATCGAAGGCCTGACCATTGAAAACCGTCTGGCCGTGGGGAAAGCTGTTCCAGACGACGTGCTGGCCGAAATCAAAGCCTGCGACGTGCTGCTCAAAGGCCCCACCACCACCCCTTCCGGCGGCGAGCTGCTGGAAAGTGCCAACGTGGCCCTGCGCCGGGAACTGGATCTGTTCGCCAACGTGCGCCCCGTCAGCGTGCCCGAGCAGGGGATTGACTGGATGTTCTTCCGGGAAAACACCGAGGGCGAATACGCCATCGGCGGCAAGGGCATTGAGATTCCCGGTTTGCTTACCATGGACTTCAAGGTGACCACCGTGGCGGGCACCAAGCGCATTGCCCGCGCGGCCTTTGAGTATGCCCGGAAGAACGGTAAAACCCACGTGGCCATCGTCACCAAGTCCAACATCATTAAAAAGACCGACGGCATGTTCTCCATCCTGTGCCGCGAAGTCGCCGCCGAATACCCCGAAATCCAGACCGATGAATACTTCATCGACATCATGAGCGCGAACCTGCTCAAGCCCGCCATGCGCAGCCAATTGCAGGTGTTCGTGATGCCGAACCTCTACGGCGATATCCTCACCGACGAAGCGGCCCAGATTCAAGGCGGCGTGGGCACGGCGGGCAGCGCCAATACCGGCGACCGCTACGCCATGTTCGAGGCCATCCACGGCTCAGCACCTCGCATGATCGCCCGGGGCATGGGCGATTACGCCAATCCGGAAAGCATCCTGTGGGCAGCCGTCATGCTGCTGCGGCATATCGGTATGCCGGAAAAAGCAGAAAAGCTCTCCAACGCGATCGACACCGCCTCCAAAGTCTGCCCTGTCGGCACAACCCCAGAGGGCCACACCTGCCAGGAATTTGGCGACGCGCTGGTGAAAGAACTGTAACAGGTATTATAGCTGCAAAGAAACACCGGATGGAATTTTGCTCCATCCGGTGTTGTTGCTTTTATTGCAGAAAGGTCAGCTGATGGTGATGCACTTGCAGGGGCAGACGGCGGCGCAGGCGCCGCAGCGGGTGCACTTGCTGGGGTCGATGTGGGCGAAGCCGTTTTCCACGGTGATGGCCTCGTACTGGCATTCCTTCTTGCAGCGGCCGCAGCCGATGCAGGCGTCCATGCAGACCGCACGGGCTACACGGGCGGTGTCGCTGTTGCGGCAGCGTACAATCACGTTGGAGGACATGGGCAGCAGCTTCAGCACGCCGCGGGGGCAGGCTTTCACGCAGGCGCCGCAGGCGGTGCACTTGTCGGGGTTCACATGGGCAATCCCGTTTTCCATGGTGATCGCGCCAAACGCGCACTTGTCCATGCAGTCGCCCAAGCCCAGGCAGGCGAAGCGGCAATCCTTGGGGCCGCCCGCCAGTCCGGCGGCGGTGGCGCAGCTCTGGTAGCCGTCGTACTGATAACGTTCTTTTGCCACGCCGCTTTCGCCCTGGCACAGCACCCGGCATACCATCTTTTCGGAAGAAGCAGCCTCCAGTCCCATGATCTTGGCGATGCCCTTCATGCCTTTTTCACCGGCGGGAGCGCATCCGTTAATAGGTGCTTCGCCCGCGACCACGGCAGCGGCGAAGCCATCGCAGCCGGGATAACCGCAGGCGCCGCAGTTCGCGCCGCCCAGGCACTCGCGCACCTGCGCCACGCGTTCGTCCACATCCACGTGGAATTTTTTGCTGGCAAAGGTCAGCACGCCGCCGAAAATCAAGCCCAGCGCGCCCAGCAGGATACCGGCATACAAAATCGTCATATCCATGCCCTCCTTACACCAAGCCGTTGAAGCCCATGAAAGCCACGGCCATCAGCCCGGCGGACACCAGGGTGATGGGGAAGCCCTTCATGCAGGCGGGGATCTTGCTGCTCTCCAGCCGCTCGCGCACGCCGGCCATCAGCACGATCGCCAGCAGGAAGCCCAGGGCGGAGAAGGTGCCGTTCAGCACGGACTGGAGCAGGCCGTAATTGTTGTTCATGTTCAGGGTAGCCACGCCCAGCACGGCGCAGTTGGTGGTGATCAGGGGCAGGTAAATGCCCAGGGCGCTGTACAGGGTGGGGCTGCTCTTTTTGAGGAACATTTCCACGAACTGCACCAGGGCCGCGATGACCAGGATGAACGCGATGGTGTTCATATAGGTCAGTTCCAGGGGAATCAGCAGGAAATTGTAGATCAGCCAGCAGAAGAGGGACGCGATGGTCATGACGAACGTGACGGCCAGGCCCATGCTCACGCTGGTTTCCACCTTGCTGGATACGCCCAGGAAGGGGCAGCAGCCCAGGAAGCGGTTGAAGATGAAGTTATGGGTCAGGATGCAGCTGACCATAAACAGCAGGATTTCTGTGATGCTCATGCGGCCTGTCCCTCCTTATCTGCGTGTTTGCTTTCAAACTTTTTGACCGCCAGGTTCACCAGACCCATCAGCAGGCCGAAGGTCAGGAAGCCGCCGGAGGCCAGCACGATCAGCAGCATGGGTTCATAGGAACCGCCCAGCAGGTTGAAGCCGAACACGCTGCCGTTGCCGATCAGCTCGCGGATGGCGCCCATCAGGGTCAAAGCCAAGGTGAAGCCGATGCCCATGCCCAGGCCGTCCGCCGCGGAGAGCACCGGGCCGTTTTTGCTGGCGAAGGCTTCCGCGCGGGCCAGGATGATGCAGTTCACCACGATCAGGGGAATGAAGATGCCAAGGCTTTCATCCAGCGCAGGCAGGAAGGCTTTCATCAGCAATTGCACCATGGTCACGAACGTGCAGATCACCACGATAAAGGCGGGGATGCGCACCTGGTCTGGGATGAACTTGCGCAGCAGGGAAATGGCGATGTTGGAGCACACCAGCACGAACGTGGCGGCAGCACCCATACCCAGGCCGTTCAGCGCGCTGGTGGTCACGGCCAGGGTGGGGCAGGTGCCCAGCACCAGGCGGAAGGTGGGGTTTTCGGGAATGATGCCGTTAAAGAAGACCGTCCCGACGCTTTTCTTTTCGCTCATGCTTTCTTGGCCTCCTTCTTGATGCCGTAGATCTTGCGGGGCAGCCGGTCGATCAGGGGCGTTGCGATGTTCATCAGCAGGATACCGTAGGTGACGCCTTCGGGATAGCTGCCGAACTGACGGATAAGGGTGATGATCAGGCCGATGCCGACGGCGTAAATGACCTGGCCCCAGGGGGTGATGGGGGAGGTGACATAGTCAGTGGCCATGAACACCGCGCCGAACAGCACGCCGCCGGAGAGCACAGCCGCAAGGGCCGCTTCGGGGGTGGCGCCGCCGATCAGCAGGGTGCAGCAGAAAACGCTGGCCGTCATGATGACGGGAATGCGCCAGGAAATGACCTTCGTGACCAGCAGGAATAGGAGGCCCACCAGAATCGCGGCTTTGCTCACTTCGCCGATCGCGCCGGGGCACTGGCCCAGGAACAGCTGCATCAGCGTGTAGCTGCCGGGCGCGCCCAGGGGAGTGGCGGTGGAGACCGCGTCCACGCCCGCCTGGAAGAAGGTGGGGTTCACACAGGCGGAGGCGGTCATGTGCACCGGCCAGGAGGCCAGCAGCACGGCGCGGGCCGCCAGGGCGGGGTTCAGGAAGTTATCGCCCAGGCCGCCGAACAATTGCTTCACGATGATCACGGCGAAAAACGCGCCGATCAGCACCATCCACCAGGGAGCGGTGGCGGGCAGGTTCAGGCCCAGGATGAGGCCGGTGACGAGCGCGGAAAAGTCATTGATGCGGACAGGCTGCTTGGCGATCTTCTGCCAAACAAATTCCGCCAGGACGGAACCGGCCATGGATATGCCAAGCACCAGCAGCGCCGGCAGGCCGAAAGCGTACACGCCCCAGGCCGCGGTGGGGAGCAGCGCGATGCATACATACTGCATCAGCCGCTGGGTCGTCAGCGGGTTATGCATGTGCGGCGCGGTGGAGATTCTCAGGCTCATTTCTTCGCGCCTCCTTTCTCAGCGGCAGCGGCGGCTTTGGCCTTGGCCTCCGCGGTGATGTGATCCTTGCAGAACTTGAAGGAAGGCGTCAGCCACCGGCGGGAAGGACACTCATAGGCGCAGGAGCCGCACAGGATGCAGTCCATCACGTGCAGTTTCTGGGCGGCGGCGAAGTCGCTCTTGTCGGCGGCCACTTTGATCTGGTAGGGGTTCAGGCCGATGGGACAGGCCGCCACGCAGCGTCCGCAGTGGATGCAGGGGCTTTCGTCCTTGCTCTTGGCCTGCTTTTCGTTGAGCACCACGATGCCGTTGGTGGATTTGGCGATGGGCATTTGGTCATTGGGGATGCACATGCCGGTCATCATGCCGCCGAACACTACCTTGCCGGGGGTTTCGGAATAGCCGCCGCAGGCGCCGATGATGTCTTCCGTGATGGTGCCGATGCGCAGCAGCAGGTTGGCGGGCTGACGTACGCAGCCGGTGACGGTGCAGATGCGGCTGATCAGGGGCTTTCCATCAATGATGGCGTCGGCGATGGCGGCGCAGGTGCCCACGTTCAGCACCACCACATGGGCGTCAATGGGGAGCCCGCCGGAGGGTACCTGGCGGCCGGTGATGGCTTCGATCAGCTGCTTTTCACCGCCCTGGGGGTACTTGGTTTTGAGGGGCTGGACAGATACGCCCTCGCGGCCTTGGGCCGCTTTTTTCATGGCTTCGATAGCTTCGGGCTTATTGTCCTCGATGCCGATGATGCCTTTGCTGACATTCAGCGCCCGCATAACCGCCCGCAGGCCGTCCACGATACGGGTACTGTGCTCCAGCATCAGCCGGAAGTCGGCGGTCAGGTGGGTTTCGCACTCCGCGCCGTTGACCACGATGGTGTCGCAGGTGGCTCCGGGTTTGAAGGTCAGTTTCACGTGGGTGGGGAAGGACGCGCCGCCCATACCGGTGATACCGGCTGCTTGGATGGCGGGGATCACCAGCTTGGGGTCCACCTGCTCCACGCTGCCCAAGGGATGGAGCTCCACCCAGGTGTCGGCAAAGTCGTTCTTGATCGTCACGGCCTGCATGTTGCCCGCGCCGAGGGACGGCACCTGATCCACCGCCACCACTTCGCCGGACACGCTGGCATGGACGGGAACGCTCATGAAGCCCTGGGCTTCGCCGATCACCTGGCCGATGTCCACGTGGTCGCCCTTTTTGACGCAGGGTTTGGCAGGCGCGCCAATGTTCATGGCCATGGAAATAACGACGGTGTCGGATACATATTCTCTGGTTGCAAGATCGCGGGTCTGGCCTTTCCCCTCATGCATGCCATGAAGCGGATGGATGCCCCGCTTAAATGTTTTTGTAAGCAATGCCAGTGCCTCCATTCTTCTCAGTTTCCACCGGTCACTGCAGCCCGGCGAGGGAGTTTTCATAAGCCTGGTTCAGGGCGGTCACGATGGCGGTCATTTCATCTTCGGCCAGGTCGGCTGCCGTCCATCCATCGGCAGGCAGCGGCATTTCCTGTCCGTCTAGCAGCTCGTTCAGCAGAACGCAGTCGATGGGCTCCACCGTTTCGCTGTTCAGCGGGGTTTTATACGCGCCGAAGGTGACGAGCCTGCCGTTTTCAAAAGCGGCGGCAACCCTAAACAGAGTGGAGGAGCTGATGCTCTCCCCAAAGCCGAAGGAATCGGTGATCGAGCCGTTTTCGTCCTCCATCTCGAGGAATTGCTGATAGGCCGCGTTGACAGCCAGTGCGGCGGTGCCTTCAAAGGCGTCGTCATAGGCATTCAAATCCAGCGGCAGCGGCTCGCCCACAAAGAGGGCTTGAAGCTCTTCGTCCCTGGGGCTGAACGCATATTCCTCCGCGTCGACGGGCTTTTCTTCAAACTGGGCGATTTTCACGGTGCCGGTGGGAGATATTTTGATCGTGGCCCGGATGGCGGTGGAGGAGGAAATGGCTTCGCCCAGGTAAACCGGCTCGTCATCCTGCTGGGGTTCCGCTTCGTGGATGGCGTCGTAATAGGCCTTGTTAATGGCGATGGCTGTCGTCGATTCCAGCGCGGATGCCCGATTGGTGTCCAGCGGGAGCGGCTGGCCGATGAACATTTCCTTCAGCGCTTCTTCCTGAGCGCTGGGCAGGAATTCATCTCCGTCCGCAGCCTTTTCCAGCACGGTCAGGGAGGACAGCGCATCGTTTTCAAATTCCGCCGTCACACGGAGCGTCAGGAAGGAAGCGCCGGTTTCCGCGGGCTTTTCTTCCGCGGGTTCAGCGGGTTTTTCTTCCGCAGGTTCCGCGGGCTTTTCTTCCGCGGGTTCAGCAGGCTTTTCTTCCACAGCAGGTTTTTCTTCCGCAGGCTCCTGCTCAACGGGAAGAGCGGCTTCCACGGGCTTGGCTTCCTTCACCGCTATTTCCTGGGCTTCAAAACCGCAGGCCACGTTGATGGCGTTAGCTATGGTGGCTGCCATGACGGTGCCCTGGCCGTTCACATCCAGCGGCAGGGACTTGGCCAGGAAGAGATTCTTCATTTCAGCGTCCAGCGCGCTGACTTTGCAGTCTTCCGCTTTTTCCAGCACAACCAAACCGGCGACAACGTTGTTCACGTTGATCACGCGGATCTGGAGGTCTTTTCCCGAAACAGCGGTTTCAGCGGTTACGCCGATATTCTTCGCCAGCACCTTTTCAGCTTTGGCAAAGGCGTTTTCTTCCTTGGAAGCGCCTTCCACGCCGCAGGCTTCATTGATGAGCGAGGCAATCGCGGCGGCGTAAGCCGAATCCTGCGCGTCGGGATCAAGCGGCAGCGATTTGGCCAGGAACAGGTCCTTCATTTCCGCGTCGCGTTCGCTGATGTCATAGGAGGTTTCGCTTCCGGCTTCCTTATCCAGCACCACCAGACCGGCGATATTGTTGTTGACGCAAGTGACGATCACCTGAACGTCCTTGCCGCCGATGGTGGCTTCGCCAGTTGTGTTGAAGTTCTTTGCCAGCAGCTTTTCCGCCACGGTGGGTTCAGCCGCTTCGGTGGCAGGGACAGCCTCCG
This sequence comes from uncultured Eubacteriales bacterium, assembly GCA_902801765.1. Classification (GTDB taxonomy): domain Bacteria; phylum Bacillota; class Clostridia; order Christensenellales; family Aristaeellaceae; genus RUG563. Next base: position 34,735 of record CADCJO010000006.1, on the reverse strand, counting down.
CACCAGCAGCTTTGTTGAGGGCGACGGCAACGGAGAAGAAGTCAATGTCGGTTTCCTGCAAGCTCAGGGGCAGGGCGGCACCGACGTATTTTTCCTGGAGGGCGGCTTCGCGGTCGGAAGGCGTCACCCTGAGGGCGGTGATCTTACCACCTTCCACGGTGGCTTCCAGCTTCAGCACCTTGTCGGCGGAGTTAATTTCAGCGGTGTATGTCTTCGCTTCCACGGCGCTCGTTTCAGGCGCTGCTTCTTCGCTGCCCGCCACGGAGGCATAGGCTTCGTTCAGGGCATCCACCACGGCGGCGGTGGTGATGGTCGCGCCGGAGAGCGCGTCGATATCGCTCAGGGCGATGGGCATCTGCTTGCCGATGAACTGCTTCTGGAAATCCTCTTCCAGCGCGCGGGCGCCCAGGCCGGATGTTTCGGCAAACTGATCGTCGCCAATTTTGATAGAAGCAATCTTATTTCCGTCAAATTCCGCTTCCACGTACACGGGGCCGCCGAAGCCCTGCGCGGTGGCGGATACGGCGCTGCCGGAAGCTGCGGCGGGTTCTTCCGCAGGCGCTTCCTGAGCGGCCTGATACTTCGTATAGGCTTTGTTCAGCGCTTCCACCACGGCGGTCTTGGTGAAAGTCGCGCCGGTGAGGGTATCCACATCTTCCACGGCCAAAGGCATGGTCTTGCCAATGAACGCTTCGGCCACTTCGGGCTCCAGCGCCTTCGCGCCGAAACCGGGCGTTTCGTCAAAACGCTTGTCGCCGATGGTGAGCGCGGTGATCTTGTCGCCGTCGAACGCGGCTTCCACGTGCACGGTACTCTGGAAGCCATCAGCGTCCGCACCGAAGGTGGCGGCAGCCGGTTCTTCCGTGGCGGGCTTCACCTGGTCATACGCTTGGTTCAGCGCGTCCACGACGGCGGTGCTGGTAATGGTCGCACCGGCGATGGCGTCAATGTCGCCGAGAGAAAGCGGCATTTGCTTGCCGACGAACTGCTTCTGGAAGTCTTCTTCCAGCGCTTTTGCGCCCAGACCGGGCGTCTCGGCAAAGCCTTCTTCAACGATCTTGAAATAGCTGATCTTGCCTGCGTCATCAAACGCCGCGCTGATAGCCACAGGGCCGCCAAAGCCCTGGACGGAAGCGCTCACGGCATTTTCAGGAACCGCTTCAGCGGCGGGTTCTTCCGCAGGCGCTTCCTGCGCGGCCTGATACTTGGTGTAGGCCTTGTTCAGCGCTTCCACCACGGCGGTCTTTGTGAAGGTCGCGCCGGTGAGCACGTCGATGTCCTCCACCTTCATGGGCACGGTCCTGCCGATGAAGGCAGCGGCTACTTCGGGTTCCAACGCTCGTGCGCCGAAGCCGGCGGTTTCGTTGAAACGCTTGTCGCCGATGGTCAGGGCAGAGACCTTGTCACCGTCGAACGCGGCTTCCACATGCACAGGACCGTCAAAGCCATCCGCATCCGCGCCGAAGGTTTCCCCGGCAGGCGCGGCAGCGGGAGCTTCCTGCTTCACCGGTTCTTCTTCCACTTCGCCCTTGGACGCCTTGTAGGCTTTGTTCAGGCTGTTCACGATGGCGGTCTTGGTGAAGGTCGCGCCGGTCAGCGCGTCCACGTCCTCCACGTTCAGGGGCATCTGCGCGCCGATGAAAGGATGCAGGTTTTCCGCCACCAGCGCCTTCGCGCCGAAGCCCTCGGTCTCGGCGAACTGATTGTCGCCCACGGAAATGTAGGTGATCTTGCCGTCGGCGTCAAAAGCCGCTTCGGTGTATACCGGTCCGGCGAAGCCCTTTTCAGCTGCGCTGAACACACCCTCGGCGGGCTTCTCGGGCATCACGATTTCCACCACTTCTTCCACAATGCCCTGGCTGGCGTTGTACGCCTTGTTCAGGCCGTTCACCACGGCGGTGGAGGAGATGGTCGCGCCGGTAATCACGTCAATGTCGGAAACTTCCACCGGCGCGGTCTTGCCGATGAACTGGGTCATGAACTCAGGTTCCTTCACGCCCATGCCAATGTCCTCGGCAAAGCTGTCGTCACCGACGGAAATGTAGGTCACTTTATTGTCCGCGTCAAACGCCGCTTCCACATACACGGGGCCGCGGAAGCCGTCGGCGGAGGCGCTGAACACGCCCTCGGCGGGTTTCTCCGGCATGGTTGGCGTTTCAGGCACCACGATCTCCGCGCCGCCCGCGATGGCGTAGGCGTTGTTCAGGGCTTTCACCACGGCGGTGGAGGAGATGGTCGCGCCGGCAATCACGTCGATGTCGCTCACTTCCAGCGGCATCTGCTTGCCGATGAACTGAATCATGAAGTCAGGCTCGATGACGCCCGCGCCGATATCCTCGGCAAAGGCTTCGTCGCCGACCTTCATGTAGGTCACTTTTCCTGCGCCGTCAAAGGCGGCTTCCACGTACACGGGGCCGCGGAAGCCCTTCTCGGAGGAGGAGAACACGCCGTCCGCGGGCTTGGCGGGCATTTCCACACCGGCGATGCCCATCACGTCCGCCTTGACGTATTTGACGATGTCGTTGACGCCGTTCACCACGGCGGTGGTGGTGATGGTGGCGCTGGTCAAAGCGTCCACGGTGCTTTCGGTGGCTTCACCGCCCGCCTTGATGTAGCTGATCGGATAGATCTTGCCGGGGAACTGGTCGGTGAACGCCGGTTCCTTCGCACGCGCGCCAAGGCCGGCGGTTTCGGAAAAGTCCGAGCCGCCCACGGTGATGCCGCCGATTTTGAAGGTATCGGGAGCGTTCACGGTGTCCACGCCAGCAATGACCTCGACCTTGCCGCCGAAGCCATTCACGGTTTTCTGGGCCACGTAGCCCACAGGGGAACCGTCCTTGAGTCCGGCATAGACCCAATCGACGGACGCGCCTTCAGTCAGCGCCAGTTCCTCGAAGGATTCCGCGTCAGGCAGGGCTGCTTTTCGGGCATTCTCCGCCTTGATGAGGGCTTGCTGCGCGATGGGGTCTTTGGTCAGGGCGTTGGTGCCGCCCAGCGCCAGACCCGCGACCAGGGTGATGATGAGCAGCACCGCCCAGCCAGGAAGCTGTTTCTTCACTTCGTTCTGTCCTCCTATCTCTGTCTCCCCCACGGGGAAACACAGTTTCTTCATCTATATTCCCGCTTGAACGGGAAAAGGGCTGTCCTCAGCCCGTTGGAACGGGGGGATAGTTATTCGGTTCTAAGTTCCAAGTTCTAAGTTCTAAGCCGAAATTTGTTTCCAATCAAATGGGGTCACGATTCGCTTGGAACTTTGAACTTAGAACTTTGAACTATATAATCTTAGGCATCCGGCGCGTTCGGGTCGCGCTCTGCGTTGGGAACGACCAGTTCCAATTGCAGATTATGCGGCAGGCAATAGACGCAGGGACCTAAAATGCGCTGCTGCCAGTTGGTCAGGGTGACGGTTCCTTCGCCAACGCAAAGCTGGTTATCGCAGGTGGAGGAGTCCATATAAAACCCGTCCTTTTGCAGGTGGATCACGTTCACAACACCGTTTCCCTGATCCACCGTCACATTGCGCTCTTCGCCCAGGGCTTCAATGCCCCAAACGCGACCCTCCAGAATGATGAACAGATACCCGGGAGCGGATTGCTCCGGCGGCTGTCCCTCAGGTTGGGGAGAGGCTTCGATGACGGAGACGGCTTCGGTTTGAACCGGGACAGGTCCTGCGTTCTCCTTCTGTGCTTCTGTTTTTGCCGGCTTTGGCGTTTCCGTGGCCAGCGCCCGGATGGAGTCTTCAATTTCCGTTTGGGAAAGATTGGCGTTGGGCGACTGAATGAATCGGGAAGCGATCAGCAGCCCGGCCGCGACGAGGACCAGCATAACGATGACCAGGATATTTGCGGTCTTATTGGTCTTTTTTCTGTTTGGCATGTTTCTCCTCAGGCAGGTTTTTTCATGGAGCGGGCGTAGTCCTTCATCCCGTCGGTAAAGTGGATGCTGCCGTCCGGCAAAATCCACATAACCTCAACGCCGTCCAGACTGTCCGCCACCTGCCGCCCTTCCTCATAAGGCAGCACAAACAGCGCGGTGCTCAGGAAGTCAGCCAGGATGGAACTTTCACACAGGATCGTCACGGACACCATTTTCCGGGAAGGCATCAGCGTTTCCGGGTCGATGATGTGGTGATAGCGCTGGCCGTCCACGGTATAATAGCGCCAGTAGTCGCCGCTGGTGACCACGGTTTTATCGTGCACATCCAGAATATCCAGCGTGCCGTTCTGGGTCACATCCGGGTTCTGCACGCCGACGGCCCAATTGCTTCGACCGTCCAACGGAGCGTTGCCCGCATACACATTGCCTCCCAGACTCAGCAGGAAAGAGGGCATATCTTCATACAGAATTCTGCCCACGGCGTCGGCGGCATAGCCCTTTGCGACTGCGCCAATGTCCAGCGTCAGGTCAGGGTCGGAAAAGAATACGGTCTGTTTTTCGGCATCCAGCACCACGTTATCAAAATCGATGTGCTGGCTGGCAGCGGTCAGCGCTTCCATTGGAGGAAGCTGGGCTTCTTCAGGATGCAGGGCGCCGGCTGTTCTGTATTCGTGCCAGAGGGAAAGCACCGCGCCCATGGCGATGTTTGTTTCCCTGCGGCCCGCGGCCCACTGCTCCTTGCACCAGGAAAGGAGCTGAAACAGATCGTCGGGCACCTCAACAGGCGCATGAGCGGCATGCAGATTCACATAATACAGATTGTGCAAATCATCATAAGCGTTGTAGCCGTCAAAAATATGATCCAACAGCTGGATTTTTTCAAATGCCCGATCCGCCGCCCGGTCAAAGGAAGCCTGGTCGGGCGCAAAGGCAACCAACGTGATCACGGTGTCAAACGCGCTCAGATCCGTGCGGGAAAAACGCTGGGCGGATGCATAGGCATCAGCCAAAGTGGAACCCAAAGCGGACGAACAGACGGAACACAGAAGCACAAGCGCAAGAAACAAAGAAAAGGCTGCTTTGCTGATTTGATTACGATGCATGGAGGGCCTCGCTTTCGGTTTATGCGGAAAACAAACGCCAGCCGGTAACGAAAAGGCGGCAATTTATTTCTGAACATATTATAACAAATAAGCATAGCGCACACAAGAGATAATTTCGTACAAAAATTGCAAATTTTCAGTATATTTTATTTATAAATTTAACATAAAACTGTAACAAAAATGCAATATTAAAATGGATGAAGGCAAAAATCACCTGATATGTTCATTGATTCTCGTTAAAAACAGACCGAATTTCAAAAAATAAGCAATGTATCTATACTGAAGTCCGGAACGCTCCCCCTTTATTTAACCGAATCTGCTTGATCAATGATTTTTCGAAACGGAAGAGGAACTTGATTTTTTTGAAAGCATACCGTATTTCGCTGCGTTCTCTTGCCCTTTTCTTTTTAAACAGCCCTTGTGAAACGCTTCGGTTTCGTGTATACTGTGAAAGGAAAAGCTGATGTGCAAAGCGCGTGAAAGAGGGAAGAACATGGCGGCGATATTTTTTTTATTCTGGATGATTTTGAACGGCAGATGGACGAATGAAACCGCGCTGATCGGGGCGGCGGTGACAGCCGTGATGCTCCTGTTCGCGTGGAAAGCGTGCGATTGGTCATTTAAAAAGGAAGGAAGATTCTATCTTGCGCTGCCGCGGATCATTGGTTTTTGTATCATTGTGATCTGGGAGATCGCAAAAGCGAATCTGAACATGTGCAATATTATTTACTTTGCGGAGCCGGAAGCAGTCACGCGTTCGATTCAAACCCGCCTGAACACGCGCTTGGGAAAAATGGCGCTGGCAAACGCTATCACGCTGACGCCCGGCACGATCTCGGTCACGCTTCAGGGGGACGAGCTGACGGTGCACTGCCTGCGGCCCGAGCTGGCGGAAGGGCTGGACGACCTGATCTTTGAAAGAAAGCTGCTCAAAATCGAGGAGGCGCTGCATGGATAATCTGTATACGGCCCTGATGCAGGGAGCCATGATCGTGCTGGGGCTGTGCCTGTTCGTGTGCCTGTTCCGTGCTGTGAAGGGGTCGACGACAGCCGACAGAATCGTGGCGGTGAACATGACGGGCACCTTCATCATCACTATCATTCTGTTTTTATCCCTGCTGATGCACGAAGATTACCTGGTGGATATCGCGTTGATTTACGCCATGCTCAGCTTCCTGGCCGTGGTGCTGCTGTGCCGCATCTATATCGGCATTCACCGGGCGAAGAAGGAAAAGGAGGCGGAGAAGGATGCTTGAATATATCCGCGCGGGGGTGTTCGCCTTCCTGTTGCTGGCGGGATTGTTTATCCAGATTACCGCGGTGATCGGCGTGAACCGCTTTCGCTTTTCCGTAAACCGCCTGCATCCAGCCGGAATGGCGGACACGCTGGGGCTGCTGCTCATGGCGCTGGCGGCGGTGGTGTATACGGGATTCAGCCCGGTGACGCTCAAGATCCTGCTGGTGGTGGCGCTGTTCTGGATTGCCAGTCCGGTGTGCAGCCATCTGATTGCCCGGTTAGTACGCGAAACGGACGAAAAGCATTTTGAAGCGGAGGCGAAAGAATGGAAGCGCTGAACGTGATTTTGCTTTTGTTCATGATCGTCTGCGCCATCGCCGTGGCCGCGACGAAAAACCTGCTGGCCGCCGTGATCACCTTCATGGCCCAGGGGTTGGCCATGTCCGTGGTATGGATGCTGCTGCAGTCGCCCGACCTGGCCATCACCGAAGCCGCCGTCGGCGCGGGCGTATCGTCGATCCTGATGTTCGCGGCGCTGAAAAAAATCCACGCCATCCGGGAAAAGGGGGAAGCGGAAGATGCCGAAGAAGCGGAAGAATGATCCCTTCAAGTCTTTCCTGAACTGGCTGGAGAACGGCGGCAATGCATTGGATGATGAAATGCAGGACGCGCTGCGGGAAGAAACCGATGAACCCAGCGCTCCGGAACCAAAAAAGAAAGCGGCCAGGAAGGCGGCTGGGAAACAGACGGAGGAATTCCGGCCCAAGCGCGCGTACGCTGATACCTGGTGGTATCGCCTGCTGGCGGTGATCGTGGCGGTGGTACTGATCGGCTTGCTGCTGGAAACGGTGGAGCGGATGCCCCGCTTCGGCGAAGCGGACACGCTGATGGACAGCGAGCTGACCGAATTTTATGTAAAGCACACCAAAGAAGATACCGGCGCCCTGAACATCGTTACCGGCATCATCCTGGATTACCGCGGCTTCGACACCTTAGGCGAATCCCACGTGCTGTTCATCGCTGTGTGCACGGTGCTGCTGATGCTGAGCATTTACGGCGAACGGGACGAACAGAACCGCCTGCTGCAAGGGGAAATGGAGCGCCACTTTGAACCGGGGGACGACGTGATCCTGCAATCCGCCGCCCGCGTCCTGACCCCGCTGGTGTTCATCCTGGGCATCTATATTATCCTGAACGGCCACCTGTCGCCCGGGGGCGGGTTCTCCGGCGGCGCGGTGTTAGGGGCGGGGCTGATCCTGTATCAGAACGCCTTCGGGTACGAAAAGATCGAAAAGTTCTTTACCTATAAAACCTTTAAAGGCGTGTCGGTCTGCTCGCTGATGTTCTATTCGCTGGCGAAGGGCTACCACTTCTTTACCGGCGCGAACCGCCTGGACAGCCACATTCCCAACGGCATCCCGGGAAACATCCTGTCCGGCGGACTGCTGCTGCCGCTGAACTTCGTGGTGGGCTGCGTGGTAGCCTGCACCATGTACGCCCTGTTCACCATGTTCAGAAAGGGGGAATTCTGATGCTGTCCCAGGCTTACGGCCATTTGGATGGGCTGACCGCCGTGATGCTGTTCGGCATCGGGTTCGCGCTCCTGCTGCTGGACAAAAACCTGATGAAAAAGATCATCGGCTTTTCCATGATGGACAGCGGGATCTACCTCTTTTTAGCGTCCTACGGCTATATCGAATCCCGCCTCGCGCCCATCTACCAGGAGGGCGTAACGGAGGCCTCCGCCTATATCAATCCCCTGCCCGCGGGCCTGGTGCTGACGGGCATCGTGGTGGGGGTCAGCGTGACGGCGGTAATGCTGGGGCTGACGGTGCGGCTCTATGAGCGCTATCATTCCCTGGACATTGACGAAATCGCCGAAAAAATACGGAGAGAGGGGAAATGACGACCATGCTTTGGTGGCAGAATCTTCCCCTGTTCATGATCGTCGGCGCGCTGATCTGCGCGGCGGTCTGCTCCGTGCTGAGGGCGAAAGCGGCCCGGGCGGTCATGACAGTTTTGTCCGCACTGGAATGCGCGGGCATGGGCATTCTTTTGTATTTCACGCTGACGCGGAATGAAAGCTTTGTGTTCGCCATGGGCGAAATCGGCGCGCCGTTTGGGAATGAGCTTCGCGTCGGCGCGGCGGAAGCGCTGGTGGGGCTGCTGTTTGCGGGGGTTATGTTCCTGGCGGTGCTGGGCGGCTGGAAGCAGTTTACCGCCGATATTGCGCCGAACCGCGTGAACCTGTATGCCGCGGTGTTCTGCCTTTTGACGGCGGCGATGGCGGCCATGACCTTCACCAACGACCTGTTCACCGCCTACGTGTTCATCGAAATTTCCACCATCGCCGCCTGCGCCCTCATCCTGTCCCGCAATCAGGGCCGGACGATGCTGGCTGCGGCCCGGTACATGATCATGAACCTGCTGGGCAGCGGCCTGTTTTTGCTGGGGCTGAGCATTCTCTATGTCCTGACCGGGCACCTTCTGTTCCAGCAGCTGGGAGAGGCGGTGCGGAATCTGGCGGCGGAGAACCGGTATCCCATGCCGATGTATATTTCCTTCCTGCTCATGACCCTGGGCATCGCCATCAAGAGCGCGCTCTATCCCTTCCACACCTGGCTGCCCGGCGCGTACAGCACCGCCACCGCCACGTCCAGCGCAATCCTCAGCAGCGTGGTGTCCAAAATGTACATCTTCCTGCTGGTGAAGATTTTCTTCCGCGCGGCGGGCACCGACGTGTTCGCCCGGCGCATCGAGGACGTGCTGTTTCTCTACGCCATGGTGGGTGTGATCATGGGCTCGCTGCACGCGATTTTGCAGCATCACATGATGCGCATGATCGCCTATTCCTCCGTGGCGCAGATCGGGTATATTTTCCTGGGCATTTCACTGGGAACGGAGGCGGGCTTTGCCGCGGCGCTGTTCCATATCCTGGCTCACTCGTCGGCAAAATCCATGCTGTTCCTGGCGGGCAACAAATTAAGAGCCGCCGCGGGGGACCGCGACACCTTCCCGGCGCTTCGCGGCGCGGCGAAGAAAACGCCGCTGGCCGCGCTGGCGTTCCTGGTGGGTGCGCTGTCGCTGGTGGGCGTGCCGGTGCTGGGCGGGTTTGCCAGCAAGGTATATCTGGCGAAGGCTGCCGTGGAGCTGGGCGGCTGGCGGATGGTGCTTTTGCTGGCGGATCTGCTGGTCAGCACAGCGCTGAACGTGGGCTATATGCTCCGAACCGTCCTGACCCTGTACCGCCCGGCAGAGGAGCCGGGGACCGAACCGGCACCCAAAACCAAGGACGCGCCTTTCGCGTTTGCGATGGGGGCTCTGATCGTGATCAATATCTGCCTGGGCGTTTTTGCCAGCCCGGTCATGGACTGGATTCAGCAAGGCATTGCGATGTTTGTATGAGGAGTTCCAAGTTCAAAGTTCCAAGTTCTAAGCTGAATGTGATCACAGCTGCTCTGTTGCGATGTATGGGTATATAGCTTAGAACTTGGAACTGAGAACTTAGAGCGAAAACCTAACAACTACAATTGGAGGAACCGAACATGATTTTCCTGATGATCCTGGCAATTCTGCTGCCCATTGTGACGGCCTGCCTGTGGCACTGGCTGCGGCTGGAGGGAGCGGCGCTGCATAAAGCGTCCTTCCTGACGATTGCCGTGAGCGCCGCGCTGGCCGCCCTCTGCGCGCTGATTCCCAATATGCCGGAGGTGTCCCTCCACTGGACGGACATGCTGGCCTTCTCTCTCCGGGTGGACGGGGTGAGCCGCATCTGGCTGCTGCTCCTGGCGGTCATCTGGCCCGGCGTGGGGCTGTACGCTCAGGAATATCTGGAGCACGATGAAAACCCGGCCCGGTTCTTCCTGTTCTACACCATTACCCAGGGCATCCTGCATGCGCTGGCGATGGCTGGCAACCTGGTCACCTATTATATGTTCTACGAGGCCATGACCCTGCTGACCGTGCCGCTGGTGCTGCACAACCGGGACAAGGAAGCCGTGGCTGCCGCCATCAAGTATCTGATCTATTCCGTCATCGGCGCGTCCGCCGCGCTGATCGGCATTTTCTTCATCGGCGCCATCGGCGGGAACGGCGATTTCGTTTCCGGTATGGTCACCGCCGAACAGATCGCCGGGAAGGAAGGCTTCGCCATGGCGATCTTCCTGACCATGCTGATCGGCTTTGGCGTGAAGGCGGGTATGTTTCCGCTGCACGGCTGGCTGCCTACCGCCCACCCCGTGGCCCCGGCCCCGGCCAGCGCGGTGCTGTCCGGCGTGATCACCAAGATGGGCGTGCTGGGCATCGTGCGGGTGCTGTTCCATATCGCTGGAGCGGAACGCATCCGCGGCACCTGGGTGCAGTACACCATGCTGTGTCTGACGCTGACCACCATTCTGATGGGGTCGCTGCTGGCGCTCAAGGAAAAGAAGCTGAAAAAGCGGCTGGCGTATTCTTCTGTTTCCCAGGTGTCCTATGTGCTGTTCGGCCTGTTCACGCTGACCGAATGGGGCTTCGTGGGGGCCATGCTGCATGTGATCTTCCATTCCCTCATGAAGAACACCCTGTTCATGGCGGCGGGCTCCATCATCCACAAGACCGAAAAGACCTATGTGGACGAGATGGAGGGCCTGGGCAAGCGGATGCCCTGGACCTACGCCTTCTTTACTGTGGCTTCCCTGGGTCTGGTCGGCATCCCGCCCACCGGCGGTTTTATCAGCAAGTGGAACCTGGCCCAGGGCGCGCTGGCGACGGGTCTGTCTTACAGCTGGATCGGCCCGACCGTGCTGCTGATTTCCGCCGTGCTGACGGCGGGCTATCTGTTTACCGTGGTGATCAAGGGCTGCTTCCCCGGGGAGGGGGTCAAGCCCGAACCCAGCTGCGAAGCGGGCTGGAAGATGCTCGTGCCCATGGGCGTCTATTCCGCGCTGATCGTGGTGCTCGGCATGTTCTCCGGGCCGATCATTCAGTATTTCCAGACCGTGGCGCAAAGCCTGCTGTAAGGAGTACGATCCATGCTGTTATTGATTTGCGTCCTGCTGCCGATTGTGTGCAGCGCCTTGGTGGCGCTGCTGCGAAAGGCGAAGCGCGGCCTGCGGATGACCGCCGCGGTGCTTTCCGCCTGCGTGACTTCCGCCGCGGTGGGGTATCTGATTTTCACCGACGCGGGCGGGCGGTTTGAGCTGCTGCAACTGACGGAGCAGTTCGTGTTCGCCCTGCGGCTGGACGGGGCGGGCAAAGTCTATATCGGCCTCGCGGCGGCGCTGTGGCCGCTGTCGGTACTGTACGCCGTCGAATATATGCGCCACGAAAAGCGGGAGGGGAACTTCTTTTCCTGGTATCTGCTGTCTTATGGCGCGGCGATTTTGCTGTCGGCGGCGGACAACCTGTTCACGCTGTATATTTCTTACGAGCTGCTGACGCTTTGCACCGTGCCGCTGGTGTGGCATGAGCAGGACGAAGCCTCCACCAAGGCCGCGTTTCAGTATATGCTGTACCTGATCGGCGGCGCGGCCCTGGGCTTTATGGCGATGCTGGGCCTGAGCGGCTTTGGGCTGGGCGAATTCCACGGCACGCCCGCGCTTTCCGCAAACGCGGATACGGCCTGGTTTCGGGTGCTGTGTCTGTTTGGCTTCCTGGGCTTTGGCGTGAAGGCGGCGGTGCTGCCCCTGTCCCGGTGGCTGCCCGCGGCGTCCGTTGCGCCAACGCCTGTAACGGCTTTGCTTCACGCCGTGGCCGTGGTGAACGCGGGCGTGTTTGCGGTGGCGCGGTTCTTCTATGATACGGTGCCGCTGGACGCGGTGCGCGGCACCTGGGTGCAAACAGTGATGCTGATGCTCAGCGCCGCGACGGTGCTGTATGGCTCGGCGATGGCAGTACGGGAGCAGCATCTGAAACGCCGCCTGGCCTGGTCCACCGTGAGCAATTTAAGCTACATGCTTTTCGGCCTGTCCCTGCTGACCCGGCAGGGCATGACCGCCGGACTGTCCCACATGGTGTTCCATGGCATGATGAAGATCATCCTGTTCTTCTGCGCGGGCGCTGTGCTGGTGCAGACGGGCCGCACCCAAGTGCGCCAGACCCACGGCCTGGGCCGCCAGATGCCCCTGACCTTCGGCGCGTTTACCATCGCTGGTTTATCGCTGATGGGCGTACCGCCGCTGCCGGGGTTCGTGAGCAAGTATGCTTTGGTGACCGCCGCCTTTGCCCAGGGCGATGTATGGGCGATTGTGGGCGGTGCGGCCTTGCTGGTGTCAGCGATCCTGACCTGCGTTTACATTTTCACCGTCGTGTTCCCGGCGTTCTTCCTGCAGCCGGAAGCCGTGGGGGAGACCCTGCCCCGTGATCCCGGCCCGTGCATGAAGATTTCCCTGACCGTGCTGTGCCTGATCCTGATTGCCGCCGGGCTGTTCGCCGGGCGGATCATGACGTACCTTGCGTCGCTTTCGGAAGGAGTGATGCTATGATGCTGGAAGGAATGCTGCTGCTTCCGCTGATCGGCGCGGCGGTGTGTCCGCTGGCGGGGAAAAAGAGCGGCGCGGCACGGGATCTGCTGCTGCGGCTGTTCACCCTGGCGGAGCTGGCCCTGGCGGGCGGACTGTTTTACCGGGTATGGAACGGGGAGGAAATCCTCCTGGTTTTCCCGTCGATGCTGGGCCTGGGGCTTCGGTTTTCTGTGGATTTTTTCCGGGCGCTGTACGCGCTGCTGGCCTGCTTCATGTGGGCGCTGGCATGCCAGCTGTCCAAGGAATATTTTGCGGGCCACGGAAAAAACATGGGCCGCTACGCCTGCTTTACTTTGATTACGCTCTGCGGCGTGGTGGGCGTGTTTTTCTCCGACGACCTGTACACCACCTTCGTGTTCTTTGAAATTATGTCCATTGCCTCCTATCCCTGGGTGGCTCATGAGGAAACGCCCGGGGCCATGCGGGCGGCACAGACATATCTGGGTGTATCCGTGGCCTGCGGCATGGTGACGCTGATGGGCATGTTCCTGACCTGGCGGGAAATCGGCAGCCTGGCCTTCGACGTCCTGCGGGAGAACGGGGGAAACGCGAAGCTGATCCTGCCCGCCTGCCTGATGCTGGTGGGCTACTGCGCTAAGGCGGGCATGGCCCCGCTGCACATCTGGCTTCCCAAGGCGCATCCCGTGGCTCCGGCTCCGGCCAGCGCGTTACTCTCCGGAATGCTGACCAAGACGGGCCTGTTCGGCGTGATCGTGATCGGGATGAATCTCCTGGGCGATAGCCCGGCGTTCGGCCATGTGATGCTGGGCGTTGGCCTGTTCACCATGACGCTGGGCGCGGTGCTGGGCGTGTTTTCCGTGAACCTGAAACGCACGCTGGCCTGTTCCTCGATGTCGCAGATTGGCTACATCACTGTGGGCTTGTCCTGCGCCATGCTGCTGGGACACCACGGCGCGCTGGCCGCGGCGGGCGCGGTGGGGCACATGGTGAACCATTCGCTGCTCAAGCTGTGCCTGTTCCTGTGCGCCGGCGCAATCTATATGAAGTCCCACACCCTGGATTTGAACGAACTGCGGGGCTATGGCCGGGGCAAATGGCTATTGCATATCGTATTCCTCATCGGCGCTTTGGGCCTGGCGGGCGTGCCGGGGCTGAACGGCTACACCGGCAAAACCATGATTCACGAAGGGCTGGTGGAGCTGGCGGAGGAGATTGAGGGTTTCTCCATTTATCGTTTTTGCGAGTGGGTGTTCCTGTTCGCGGCGGGCCTGACTACGGCCTACATGCTCAAGCTCTACATATGCCTGTTCTGGCAGAAGAACCCCGACGAACACCGGCAGGCGCACTATGATGAACTGAATGGCCACAGCATGACCGTTCGCTCGGCGCTGGTGCTGATCCTGACTGCGCTGCCCCTGCTGGCCATCGGCATTTTCCCCAATCAAGTACTATTGCCGCTGACACAGCGCAGCGCGGCCTTCCTGAACCGGCCTGCATTAACGCATGAAGTGGCCTTCTTCTCCCTCACTAACCTGATGGGCGGCGGCGTCAGCCTGGTCATCGGCGTGACGGTATATCTGCTCTTTGTGCGCACGGCGCTGTATCAGAAGGAAAAAGGCTATCTGAACCGCTGGCCGGAGTGGCTGGATCTGGAAGAATTGTTCTACCGGCCGGTGTTCACCCGGTTCCTGCCATGGTTGGGCACCACGATAGCCGCATTCCTGGATGGTATTCCGAACAGTAAACTGGTCACCGTCTGGATTCCCAGGGGCGTCACCGCTGTGTTTTCCTTCCTCGACCACCTGCCGGAAAGTTGGTTCTTTATGAAGTTTCTGCCCGGCGTATGTGTGACGATCAGCCGGGTGTTTGACGGATTCATGGACACGGTGCTGCTGGCGATCCGCTCCCTGTTCCTGATGAACCGGAAGGATTTACAGCACGCGAAAACCCACAATCCCGTCACCCGCTTATCATTTGCCATCGCGGAGGGACTGCATAAGATCGGGCTGGTGCCCGCGAAACTGATTCATCCCCGCGCCCCGGAGGACGAGCGCTACGGCACGTACCTGACCAACGCGATCTCCTTCGGCCTGCTGCTGACCGCCGCGGGCATCGTGGTGGGAATGCTGTACGTGTTTATCCGGATGGGACACTGAACCTTGTGGAGGTGTGATTATGAACTGGCTCAACAAACTGGAACGCAAGATCGGGCGGCACTACATTCCCGATCTGATGAAATACCTGTGCTTCGCCATGCTGGGCGTGTTTATTCTGGAATACCTGCCGCTGGCCCGCAGCGCGTGGTATCTGCTGTACTTTAACCGCGACCTGATTCTGCGGGGCGAAATTTGGCGGCTGATCACGTTCATTTTCCTGCCGCCCAACAGCAGTATCATCTGGATTCTGTTCAGCCTGTATTTCTATTATTTCCTGGGCACGGCGCTGGAGCACCAGTGGGGCAGCGCGCGGTTTAACATCTACTATGCCATCGGCATCCTGGGCAACATCATTTCAGGCTTTATCATGGGCGTGGCGACCAACGAATACCTGAACCTGTCGCTGCTGCTGGCATTTGCGGTGCTGTATCCCGAACACGAAATCCTGCTGTTCTTCATTCTGCCGGTCAAAATGCGCTGGATCGGCTGGGCCTGGGGAGCGTATTTGATTTATCAGTTGGTGATCCTGCCGCTGCCCTATAAACTGTCGCTGATCTTTTCCCTCCTGCCGTTTATCCTGTTTTTTGGCAAACAGGCGTGGCTGCAATTGCGGATGGATTTGAAGCGCCTCCAGCGCTGGATCAATCTGCGCAGATGAAGCTTTCTTCAATCCGGCGCCGCGATTCGCTGCATTCTGCGACGCAATAACGAAAAAGGGAAAACGCAAAGCGGTGATTGCTCGTTTCGGCTGATCTCACCGTCGATGAGATTCCCGCCACAGGCGGTCATCGACGGTTCGTCCTCCCTTCATTCAGCTTTGCAGAACGAAAAATCCATCCCGAATCTTTCAATATTTCAGACGAGAAATAGTATAAATAATGACGAATGAATTTTTTTCATAGAAAATGGACATATTTCTGAACTTGTGTTAAAATAAAAATGGCAATTGTGTGGCTGTCTCACAATTCGCCCGTTGTTTCCTTTTTCAGTTTCCTTCAAAGGGCAAAGTCGGTTTTGTTTCAGCCATCAGCCCTGAAAAGCTATTTCGCTGCGGCGTTTCGATTTGATAAAAATGCAGGAAGATTATTTGATTACAGATATGCACTGCCATGTGCTGCCCGGCGTGGATGACGGACCTGAAACACTGGAAGAATCCATGCAGGTGCTCAGGGAAGCGGCGCGGCAAAACGTTGGAGCCTTGATCGTAACGCCGCATTTTCATCCGGCTCGGTATCAGGTATATGCTTCGCAGATTCTGGATGGGATAGGTATATTGGAAGAAAAGATACGGGAAGAAAACCTGTCCCTCCGCCTGTTTCCGGGGCAGGAGTGCTATTTCTTTTCCGACCTGATCCGTAATCTGGACGCGGGAAACGTGCTTACCATGGCCGGAACCCGCTATGTGCTGGTCGAGTTTGACCCGGGCGCCCTGTTTTCCGGCTTGCGGAATGCTGTGCGCAGCCTCGTTTCAAGCGGTTATTATCCGATTATCGCGCATTACGAGCGCTATCAATGTTTGCAGGATGACAGCGAAAGGCTGACGCAGCTGAGATATGACGGCGCATTGCTGCAAATGAATTTCGATACGCTGCTGATAAAGAATGGGCTTTTCCATAAGAACCCTTGGCGTAAATTGCTCAAAGCGGGTTACGTGGACTTTCTGGGGAGCGATACACATGGCATGGATTTTCGTCCGCCGCATTTCGACAAAGCATTGGCGTGGATGCGCGCGGAAGTCGATCCTTGGCAGATGGAAACAATCTTGGAAAGAAACATTCAGATGCTGCTGGGCACATAAAAAACGCTGATTACCGAGAAAAATGGAAGCAATCTGCAGGAACGGGATTTGTTTTATGATTTGGCTTTTTTCTGGGAAAGCCTGCCGCTTCCGCTGACGGACAGGTCGGCAGGCTTTGCTGCTGAACGGTTCGGTCGAGATTGAAGAAACCGTGAGAAAGCTTTTCAAATTCCGGCGCTGCCCCCCGTTGCAATATTTTGTCGAGCATGAAAGGAAGATAACATGGAGAGCGCAAAAAACAACAGTCCTGAATATCCTAATCGTCGAATTGCGCGAATGACAGTTCAGCCGCTGCCGTTTCTGGCCAATGAAGCAATTAATAATCTTCGAGGCAATATCCAGCTGAGCGGGTATGGCATCAAGGCAATAGCCGTCACCAGCTCATCCATTCATGAAGGAAAAACCTCCCTGTCGTTCCGATTGGCCAAGAGCTTTGCCGCATTGGGAAAACGAACGATTTTTGTGGACTGCGATATCCGCAACAGTCATTTGATGAGCCGTTACCAGGTGCGCAAAGAAGGGGAAGGACTGTCCGAGTTCCTGTGCGGAAAAGCGTATCTCCAGGATGTAATCTATGGTACGAATGATCAATATCTGGACATCATTTTTACCGGCGGTATGGCGCCCAATCCCAGTGAATTGTTTTCCGGCGAACTGTTCAGCCTGATGCTGAAAAACCTGAAGGAAGTCTATGATTATGTAGTCGTCGATACGCCGCCTGTCAACGCGGTCATTGACGGGGTGCTGATCGCGAATCAATGCGACGGCACGGTTCTGGTGGTCGAGTGCGGCGTTACAGAACGGGCCAGCGCCGTTCATGCCAAACAGCAATTGGAATATGCCGGTGTGAAAATCCTTGGTGTGGTCATTAACAAGGTTGGCGCCAGAGGAAGCGGCTATGGGTATGGCTATGGTTACGGCAAACGCTATGGTTATGGCTATGGCTATGGTTACGGGGAAAAAAAGAAAGCCCCAAAAAAGAAAAAAAAGCTTGCAAACAGCGGAAAGCGATCATAAATATGCGAGCCGCAGCCTGAATAATATGGCCTGGAATTCTGACCGAATTGTTGGAATTCCAGGCTGTTTTTCAGGCTATATACTATTTTCACTCTAATACTTCGTCTAAACCATTGAATCTTCGGGCGTCTTTTCCGTCCTGGCTGTGCTTCATTCCGGTCAACGTAGCGCTGCTACGCCTCCCTTCATTCAGCTTTGCCGGAACGAAAAATCCATCCCGAATCTTTCAATATTTTAGACGAGAAATAGTATAAAATATTGACTCTTTGGACGTCTATTTTTACCCTGGCGCTGCTTGATTCCGGTCAACGCAGCCTTCGTATCAGGGCTGCGTCTCCCTCATTCAGCTTAGCAAGGGAAAAAACTTCTAGGGAGTGTTCACATTACCGCTCAAAAGCTATTCAGCGAGGGGGAGACGGTTGAATGGGAAGATGATAAATGCTTCTGAGCTCCTCTGTTTCACTGCCATCCGAATTCTGTACGATCAGGGGAGGTTCAATGTTCAGACCCGGATGCACGTTGAGCATTGCCTCAATCAGCGCAAGGCGCGCCGGGCGGGCAGCGTTCGCGTGAACCAATCGCAGCCGTTTGGGCTCCAGACGGCGGCTCCGCAATGTTTCAAAAGCCTCGGTCAGCCGCGGGGAGGGCAGCATCAGCGAAAACCGTGCCCGGTCGTGCAGCAGCCACGCGGCGGCGGCGCATATGTCATCCAACGTGCATTCGCTTTCCTGCCGTGCCGTGCGCAGCGCGGCTGAGGGACTGGGCAGAGACGCGGCGCTGGGACTGTACGGGGGGTTGCAGATCACCAGATCGAAAGCCGCGTGGGGAAGAAAGGCGCGCGTTTCGCGCAGGTCGCGGGGATGGACGGTGATCACACGTTCAAGCCCGTTGAGCCGCATTGTTCGCTGCGCGCGTTCGGCTGCGTCGGGCTGAATCTCCACCGCGTCGCAGGTGATGGTATTCTCCCGCCCGTAAAGAAGCAGCGGCAGAATTCCTGTCCCTGTGCCCAGATCGCACACCCGGCTGTGGGGGCGCGGCTTTGCAAAATCCGCAAGCAGCACCGCGTCCATGCCGAAGCGGAAAGCGTCGGGCGATTGAATGATACGCAGGTTCATAAACTGCAAATCATCCACCCGCTCGCCGGGAAGAAGCAAATCATTCCAATCATTCATACAGCGCAAACTCCAGATATTGCATCATACAGTATCCGCTGACCTCCTGATAGGTGACGGCGCACCAAGTGTCGCCGATGGCGGTGATGGTGGCGTATTCGTTCCTGGGGATTTCCAGCAGGATACGGGTATCCGTTGAGCATCCTTCCCGCAGGTTCAGGGTGCTCAGGGGCGTATTGACGCGGGCCAGCACGGGCATAGCAAGGGCCTGCATTTGCTCCATGGGCAAAGAGGAGGAAGGGGAGGGCGGCGCGGTTCTTGTTTCAGCGGTCAGGAATTTTGTCATGGCGTACCCTTGAATCCCTTCATAAACGATTTTGCTCCAGGTCTCTCCCGGCTCGATGATGACGACCTGATCGTTCTGCGGAATGGCACAAAGCACTTTGGCGCTGCTTTTCGGCGCTTGCCGCAGGTTCAGCGAACCTTTTTCCGTCGTCACCCGAGCGCTGACGCCTCCCTCGGAAGCAGGGAAGGCAGTTGTCGGTGGAGGGGTGGGCTGGGCAGGCTCGGTGAAGGACAGGTACTTTGTCATCACATATCCTTCCGTTCCGCCGAAAGACGCTTTGCTCCAGGAATCGCCCTGCTCCAGAACAGAAAGCTGAGCAAACCGGGGGATGGTCCGGATGACCTTCGCGCTGCCGTTCGGCGCGGTGCGCAGGTTCAGCGAGCCGTTTTCCGTGCAGACCCAGGCAATGACCGCCGGCATTTGAACAGGCGGCGCTGCAACAACCGGGGCAGGCGTCTCGATGCTGACAGGCGCTTGCGTTGGCTGCGGCGCTTCGGCAGGTTCGATTGGAAGGTCCAGGGTATAGAGCACACGCACGCAGCCGGGATAATAGAAACCCAGAATCTGGTCATAAGTATAGCCCATATTCGCCATCTGCATGGCGCCACGCTGGCTCATGCCCACGCCGTGGCCGTAGCGCCGGGCGGCGATAACAAAGGTGTCGCCGCTTTGCGTCACCGACCACAGCTCATTTTTCCCGGTGTTGATGCTCATGCCGAGAACGCTTTCCAGCTCGCTGAAAATGTCGAAGGTCATGATGCCTGTGGCGCTCTGCCCGTTCAGAGTATAAGCCACTTCAAAGTCCAGCTTTGTATACAGTCTGCTTGGATAGACATAGCGCGGAGTATGAGGCGTGACGGCGTACACGGCGGTCACGGCCGCGCCGCTGCCGAAGGCCTCCGCGGCTTTTTTATTCAGCAGGCTGCCCATCTTTCCGCTCTGCGGATTGTCGGCGTTTACCCGCACGGATTTCACCACCGCTTCGGGGTTGCTCAGATCGTAGGGATCGTCCTGGATGACCAGGTAATCAGCCCCGGATACATTCCAGGCGTTTTTCACCGTTTCCGTTTGCCCGCCGTTGGAAGCGGTATAGTACGTGGCGGTATATTCATTTCCGTTTTTGACGGCCACGCCGCGCGTTTCATCCACGGCGCGGCGGCAGTTTTCATTGCCGGACGGAGTGCCGTTGTACACCTGATCGGTGGTGGTGTCCACCAGGTCATATAGCGAGGATGCGCTTTTCATGGCGTTCAGGGTATAGGTGCGAGCCGCTACCGCCTGGGCTTTCAGGGCTTCCAGACCGGATGAATTGCCCATTTCATAGGGCAATACGCCGTAGAGGTAATCCTCGATAAACACGTTTGCCACCACATACAGGGTAGATCCCTTGACGGTAAACTGCATATCCCCCGGGTATACATTTCCCGGTGCGCGGCTTTGGGCAATTTTGAGGCCACCGCTCTGTCTCGTCAGCCGGAAGGATGAACCCATGCTGATAACTGATCCGCCGACTGTCAGCGTCAGCTGCCCGGCGCTTTTATTGAAGCTCACTGCGGCGGTGGTTCCGTTGCTCAGCGTTTGTCCGTTTACGGTATAGCTGCCACTGACCGTCAGCTTCAGGCTGGAAGGGTTTCCCAGCGACGACAGGCGCACGCGCACGATGCCGCTCTGCGAACCGCCTATATTCAGCGGGGCGCTGCGGGGTCCGGTTTCCGCGTGGGCGGGAAAGAAAGCAATGTTTGAAATCAGCATGCCGATTACGATCAATAAGGTCATTCCGCGTTTGTACATTTGTGTTTCCTCCGTTTGCGCGATATAGGATCGTACAAGGATTGCGGCAATCTCGTAATCAATATGCAGTTTATCATATCAAAGCCGTTTTGTCCATGGCAATGATTAACCGCATTTCCAGGAAGACAGGAAGAAACAGGGCTATCGCTTATTGCTTTTTTATGAAGAAATAATTACGAAAGTAAGAAACAACCCACATTATGTAGGGGCGGATATCATCCGCCCGAACGATACATCAACCAGAATAAGTGAAAAATGAAGCATGATGTTTGGCCGACAGAGCGGGTGGATGGTATCCGCCCCTACATTTTTTCTTGGATTTGCAACATCCAGATTTCGTAAGCGATTGCCCTGCAGGAAGAAAGATTCCTTCTTGTGCGAAGCGGAAAAACGTGGTAGGATAAGGAGAAACGATGAGAGAGGTGAGGTAAGCATGGAGCATGCAAAAGACCCGCTGTTGAAACGCAGGATTGCGCTGGCGCTGGTGGGGATGCTGTTGGCGGGCGTGAGCGTGGGCATTTTCAAGCGCGCTTTTTTCGGGGTTGATCCTTTCCAATGCTTCTGCGGCGGGCTGGCAAACGTGATCCCGATCAGCTTTGGAACTTTGTATATGCTCATTAACGCGGCGCTGCTGGTGGTAGTGTTTTTTCTGGATAAGCATTATATCGGCATTTCCACCTTTATCAATTTGTTTTTATTGGGGTATGTGGCGGAATTTACCGAAAAGGGTCTGGCCGCGCTGCTGGGGGAACAGGGCATGGCGGGGCGCATCATTCTTTTGATCGTGGCGATTGTGCTGACCTGTATCGCCGCCGCCTTGTATTATACCGCTGATCTGGGGGTATCCACCTATGACGCGATTCCTTTGCATATCGCCGACACGAAGCCGAAGCTGTTCGGCAAGGTGGTGCCGTTCCGCTTCATCCGCATCGTGAGCGACCTCATCTGCACCCTGATCGGCTTCCTGCTGGGGCTGATGCCGGGTATCGGCACGGTGATCACCGCGCTGTTTATGGGTCCGCTGATCACGTTCTTCCGTCAGCACCTGTCCGACCCGCTGCTGAACAAAGGAAAAACGGCATGAAAACGAATATTGAACTGTACGACGACCGGCCGATTGAAAACGTGCTGGGTACGGAAATGTTCCGCCCCGAGGAAACGGTGCTGATCTGCCCGCAGGAAGTGGCGGACGACAGGGAACTGCAGCGCTCCATGCGGAAATACTTTGAATACCGGAACATACCGGTGAAGCTGACCTTCGTGGCCGCCAGCCTGCTGGATGCGGAGAAAGTGGAAGAGACCCTCGAAAAGGTGCTGGAGACTCACGAGGACTGCGCTATCGACATCGCGGGAGGCAGCGAAGCCGCGCTGTTCGCGGCGGGGGCGATTTCGGGCGATACGCCGGTGTATACCTACAGCCGCAAGCGCAACATGTTCTTTGAAATCAAAAACGCGCCATTCGCCCGGTCTCTGCCCTGCACGGTTCGCTTGAACGCCGAAAGCTGCTTCCTGATGGCAGGCGGCACACTGCTGCCGGGACGGGAGGACAACGAAAAACTGAAAGACAGGCTGCCTCAGATTGACGCGCTGTTCTCGGTATATGCTTCTCACCGCCGCATCTGGAACCGGCAGATCAGCTATTATCAGAAGATTTCCCAGTCTGCCGATCCTTCTCTCAAAGCCGAGGGAAAACGCACGGGCAAAGCTGACAACGGGATCGTGACGGCAGACGAAGGGATGCTGCGCGACCTGGAAGCGGCGGGGCTGATCACCAGTCTTTCCGTATCGGAGGAATCCGTTTCTTTCCGTTTCGCGGATGAGGTCGTGCGCTTCTGGCTGCGGGACATGGGCTCGGTGCTGGAATTGCAGGTCTACCGCGCGTGCCTGGCCGCCGGGTGCTTTGACGACGTGATCCTCAGCGCCGTAGTGAATTGGAAGGCCGACGAAAAGCGCCGCGACGCTGTGACCAACGAAATCGATGTGATGGCTGTGCGCGGCACGCAGCCGGTGTTCATCAGCTGCAAGACCTGCGAAATCAAAACCGAGGCGCTGAATGAGCTGGCCATTCTCCGCGACCGTTTTGGCGGCAAAGGCTCCAGAGCGATCATCGTCACCTCCGCGGCCGGCACCAAAAGCCGCGCTGTGATGCGCAGACGGGCAGCGGAGCTGGACATTGAAGTGATCGAATGGGAGGATCTGGCGCTGGACAAGCTTATGGAAAGGTTAAAACAGCAATGAGAGTATTGTTGGTAGAGGATGAAAAGGGCATTTCCTCGGCGATCTGCCAGGTGCTCAAAAAAGATAATTTTACGGTGGACCCGGTCTATACCGGCACCGACGGCCTGGACTATGCGATGGATGAAAACTACGACGCCATCATTCTGGACGTGATGCTGCCCGGCATGGACGGCTTTCAAATCCTGAAAAGGATTCGGGAAAAGGGCGTCAAAACCCCCGTATGCATGCTCACGGCGCGCTCTGGATTGGAGGACCGCGTGCGCGGGCTGGAGAGCGGCGCGGATTATTACCTGCCCAAGCCTTTCCAGATGGCGGAGCTGACCGCCTGCCTCCGCGCCATTACCCGTCGGAAAGAGGAAGCACCCGTGATGGAGCTTGCTTTCGGCGATATTGCGCTGAATCAGCAGGAAGCCAAGCTGATCAATAAAAACACCGGGGAGAGCGTAAAGCTCGGCGCGAAGGAATATCAGATCATGGAAATGTTCCTGCGCAACCCCAAACAGATTCTGCCCAAGGAAACGATCTTCGACCGGGTGTGGGGCTATGAAAGCGAAGCGGATTACAGCAATTTGGAAGTGTATCTCTCCTTCGTGCGCAAGAAGCTGACCTTCCTGGGTTCCAAAGTAAAGATCAAAGCGACCCGTGGCATTGGGTATTCCCTGGAGGAAGACGCATGATCCGCAAGCTCAAGCGCCGTATGATCCTGATGGTTTTGGCTGGGCTTCTGCTGGCCTCCGCCGGGCTGGTGGCGGCGATCAACTGGATGAACTGGAACAGCCTGAGCCGGCAGACCAACGCTGTGCTGGACATGCTGGCCGAAAACGGCGGACAGCGTCCCAATTATGTTTTTCACAATGGCATCAACAATTTCCGGGTCAACGACAGGAACCGGGATACGCCTCCGCCAGAGCTGGATGGTACGCCAAGGCCTGATGACAGCAGCCGTCCGCCGTGGCTTCCGGATGGGCAGAACGATCCGGGACGGGACAGGATGCGCAGTACCCCCGCCCTGATGAATGCCGCAAATCTGTCCAACTACTATACGATCAATCTTGATGCGGAGGGCAGCGTTTTATCCTGGCACAGCGATCGGGCTGACCTGTATTCCGACGAGGAAATCAGCCAGATGGCAGCCTCCGTGCTGCAAAGCGGCAAATCCTCCGGACGTGTCGGCACTCAGTTTTTTCGTCTGCTGGACAAGGACGAAGCAGGCTGCCGTCTGCTGATCGCGGTGGATGACCGGTTGGAAATTCAGAATGTGGAAAACGTGCTGCGGGTGACGGTGCTGGTGGCTGTGGCGGAGGACGCGCTGCTGAGCCTGGCCGCGGTATGGCTGATTCATCGGCTCGTCAAACCGGTGGACGAAGCCATGGAAAAGCAGAAGCAGTTCGTCTGGGACGCCAGCCACGAAATGAAAACCCCTTTGGCCGTCATCTCCGCCAATGTGGAAGCCCTGGCCGCGGAAGCGGGCGAAAGCAAACCGCTCGCGTATATCCAGTCTGAGGTGCGGCGAACCGATCACCTCATTCAGAATCTGCTCACGCTGGCGCGTATGGAAAAAGGAACGGTGCAGGCAAATAAACGGTCCTTTGATCTGAGCCGGGCGCTGCTCGAGGTAGCGCTGCCGTTTGAACCGGCCGTTTTTGAGACGGGGAAAGAGCTGAAGATCAGTATCCCGGAGGGCGTTACGTGCGTGGGCGACGCGGAAATGATCAAGCAACTGGCGGTGATCCTGCTGAGCAACGCCCAGAAGTATTCTGATGAGGGAGGAAAAATCAGCCTGACCTTGGAAACAAAGGGAGAAAGACGTGTGCTGAGAGTGCACAATACAGGCCCCGCTATTCCCCCCGAAGCGCAGGAACGCATCTTCGACCGCTTCTACCGGGTGGATTCCTCTCATAACCGCGAAATCGAAGGCAACGGTCTGGGGCTGGCCATCGCGAAAAGTATCGTGGAGGCGCATAAGGGCAAAATCACCGTGCACAGCGCAGAGGGCGAAGGGACAGCCTTCACCGTCGTTTTATAACCAAAAACCGCGCAGGATCATGCCTGCGCGGTTTGATGCTTTTGGAGCAAATCACTGCTCCATCTGCCGCCCGACAATGCCCGCGGCGGTTTCGGCCACTTTCAGTTCGGTATCGCCCATCTTCGCGCCCTGCTCTCTGGACAGCAGCAGCACAGCGCCAATCGCTTCGCCGTCGGCGATGATGGGGGAAACCACCTGCGCCGTGTAGCCGCTCACATCTTCTTCGTTCGTGACAGGCACGATTTTTCCGCCGCCTGTGCGGTTCAGCGCGACCGTCTGCCGCGCCTGAATGGCGCTTTCCAGATCGGGACTGATGGGCTTATCCCACAGCTCTTTTTTGCTTACGCCACTGGCCGCCACCACCTGATCCCGGTCCACGATACAGGCGATATGTCCCAGTGACCGGAACAGCGATTCCGTATAATCCTTGGCGAAAGACGACATTTCCCCAATGGGTGAATACTTCTTTAATATCACTTCCCCGTCACGGTCTGTGTAAATTTCCAGCGGGTCACCCTCGCTGATGGCATTGACACGAAAAGCTTTGTTCAGCCTGTTTTTAACTCGCTGCACAACAATGACCTGGCCTTCCGTGCCCCGCTTAAAATTTTCGGCGTTCTCCTCTTGGCTGTTTGGCAGCCCGCCGGTTTTCAGCAGGGTATCGATATCCGCTTTCAGCTTCACGTCGATGTGATCTTCAAACACGATGATCTTCTCGACGATCAGGTTCAGATCCCGGGAATCCAAGTGATCCTTGTCCAGGATGTCGTCAAAAACCTCCATGGCTGTTTTTGCTTTCCGGTTCACGCGGATGATCAGGTTGCGCTTGTCCTCCGTCAGCGCGATCTGGGCCTGCAAGCCCGAAATCCGGTTCGCCAGGTCGGTTTCCATTTCATCGTAGGTTTCTTCCAGTAACGCTTCCTGCTCCGGATGCTTCATCAGGTCGCGCACCCGCTGGCGCTTGGTGGCTTTCAGTTCTTCCTGCAAGCTCTCCAGCGCTTCCTGCAAATGGGTTGCGCTGACCGCCGTTTCTTCCAAATCGCTGTCCTGCTTCTGAATGTCGGCGTTGAGCCGGTCAAGCATTTTTGCGGAATTGTCCCGCACGATCCGCAGATACTGCTTCACCGCCGTATCCAATGTGCTCACCTTCACAAAATGACTGGTGCAGCCCTTCAGGCCCCGCCGATGGTACAGGCCGCAGCGGTAAGCATCCTGGCTGCCCGGCTTGCTCATAGTGAACATGGGTGAGCCGCAGTCACCGCAGCGAAGGAAGCCGGTGTAGTTGTTTTCGTACTTCTTGAGGCCGCGGTAATCGGAGGTGGTGCGCTTTTCCATCAGCGCCCGGGCAGTGGCAAACGTGCGGTAGTCGATGATGGGCTGATGCTGGTTCTCGATCACGATATGCTCGTTCACGTCCCTGCGCACGTCCTTGCCGTTGATTTTTTTGCGGTAGTATTTGCCCTGCCGCAGCGTGCCGATGTAGAAATCGTTGCACAGGATGCCCTGCACCGTCACGATGGCCCAGACCGGCTTCGCCTCCCGGCGGTATTCCTTGCCCTGGGCTTCCGCCCGGGTTCGCTCCTCCATCCGGGGCGTAGGAATGTGCTCGTCGGTCAGGTAATTGGCAATGCGCTTATAGCCCCAGCCGTCAATGTACAGTTGGAAGATTTTCCGCACAATATCCGCTTCCGTGGGCACCAGCTCAAATTCCTGCCGGGCGGTCACGATATAGCCGTAAGGCGCGGCGCAGATCCATTTGCCGTCCTCCTGGCGGCGCTTCACCACCGCCCGCACCTTCTTGGAGGTGTCGGTCACCGGCATTTCATTGATCAAAAACTGGAACTGGATTTTCAGCCAATCATCGTCGTTGGGATAGTCCACATTGTCGCCGATGGAGATGATGCGGATGCCCGCGTCCCGCAGGTCCTCCAGCTCCACCAGGCCCCTGCTGTTCCGGCGGGAGAAGCGGGAAAAATCCTTCACCACCAGAATCTCCAACTGGCGTGCCATCAGCTGCCGCCGCATAGCCTGATACCCGGACCGCTGCTCGAAGGTGTAGCCCGATTTGTCCCGATCCTCAAAAAAAGTGAGTTCGCTGTCGGGAAAACGGGTCTTTACATATTCCGTGATAATCGCCTTTTGGTTCTCGATGGACGTATTGTCCCGATCCAGCTCTTCATCCACCGAAATGCGGGTATATCCGGCGATGGAGAATCGCTCAATCAATTTCTTCTCCTCCTACTTTTGTTATTACAGACAATATTGTATCATATACTTTCAGGGAAAGCAACATCAAAGCGCCATTTCACAGGGTTTCTTTTTCTTCTTTTCCGCGGCGATGCTGTTTTCTTCGAGCTTCTTTCGATTATATCGCAGCAGATCGCCGGTAAGCTGTTCCAAATCTTCCTGCCCCGAATAAAACACGGCGACGAAATATTTCTTCTGCCGGTATTCCTGATACAGCGGATTCAGCTGTTTCTGAATCCCTGGATTCTCCTGATCCGCATGGCTCAGCCATACGCATACCATCTTTTCATTTTCCAGAACTTCGATTCTCATAGCTTCCCTCCCTTCTTCATTTTTTCATGTTTATCCGTTGCCTATTCTTTCCAAATGAATATCAAAAGGAGCTGTCCAAATTGACAGCTCACGAATGAACAAAATATACAGTTTTCCCTTTCTTCCCAGTTATGTTTTCCACATGGGCCGCATCGAATAGCCGGTCATTGTATTTCGTTTTTCCACCGCTTTCATCCGAAGCGCCGATCCTTTGCATGGTGATCGGCAGATCGCGCATTGCTTCGGCTACTGTACTATTGCAAAAGGAGGCTTATCTCCTTTCGCCATTTTGATGCGCAACCAGGAATTGCTTTCCACGGTTGAAAATGGTATAATCAATCCGACAAATCGGGTCAATTCCTATCGGAATGATCCCGATTTCGATCACGAATTGCGTCGGTGTTTGCCGGGCTGTTTGATTGAGGCGATTTTTTTGACGCCAATCAGGTTTGTCAGCATCGATGGTTTTCTCTTTTTTCAAGCACATTGTTGTATTGTAAAAAACAAATGCAAGAGGGGGACAGCGTCTTGTTCAGGAAAGAAA
This sequence comes from uncultured Eubacteriales bacterium, assembly GCA_902801765.1. Taxonomy (GTDB): domain Bacteria; phylum Bacillota; class Clostridia; order Christensenellales; family Aristaeellaceae; genus RUG563. The sequence goes on along the minus strand of CADCJO010000006.1, from coordinate 6,468 downwards.
AAATAAAGAATGCAATGCGCTATGTATATGCAGCGATGATGTGCATTCTGCTTTTGGAATTTCTTTTGGAAATGGCCTTTTTCGATGAAAGCGAAAGAATGTCGCCTTTCGTGTGGGCAGCCAGATGCGTTGCCGGATTTTTGGGAATCTGGCTGTCAAAAAACTGGAAGAAAGCGACATTTCAATTGCTGGCGGTTTTCAGCTCCCTCATACTTCTTCGTGCGCTGATTCGTCAGGGAAACGGTTTTTTGGAATATAAGGTGATTGTCAAAGCGATGCTTTATTTTATCTGGGTTTGGGGAGGCTGCTTTTCGTTTGGCGCCGTTTTGCAAAAAGATAAAATCAAAGCTTTCCTGATCGTCTTTGGCGCGGTATGGACAATCGGCATGACAATTTGTGCCTTGTATGGATTGAACGCCGCATGGATGCAGGTACGCATCCCCAACTTGAGCGGGAAAGGCTTTTTCAGGCTATGGGGCGAGGCCGATCAAGCAAGATTGAAGCTCGTTTATCTTTCGACCATATCCGGCCAATTGATGGCCATGTCCATTATCATTGCCTTCATCTGCATGCTATGCGTTCAAAAAAAGGGACTCAAATGTCTGTTTTGCCTTTCAGTTTTTCCGATGCTGATTGCCTTGACCCTGACAGATTCCAGAAACGCGCAAATCTGCGTTTCCGCAGGAGTATCAGTTTTGGCTGGAATTGTGATACTGGATCGTGAACAAAAACGCATACCGGAATCAACAGGTCTTCGTCCAAAACGCGTTTGGATTGTCTCTCTGGCAGGCATGGCGGCGACGTTTGTTTTTTCGCTTCTTTTGCTTCAGATCATCAATCCGGCTTTTCATCAATTGAAAAAGTCCAGCGTGTACTGGCCGTTTCTTCAATCCGGCATGAGCAATACGGAGAAACAGATTGTTTTTTCCAATCGGGGTTATTTATATGACGATTTAATGACCGGAAGAACGGATATCTGGCGTGCCACGCTCACTTTTTTGATCGGCAATCCCAAGTATTTGCTTGTCGGGAAATCGATCATAAACCCGATGGAAGCAGTAAACAGTCAAGAATGTCTGTCATTTAGCGCGGGGCATTGCCACAATATTTTCTTGCAGACTCTTCTGGAAACAGGAGTTCCAGGTTTGCTTATCTTATGCGCTGCCATTTTCAAGGCCGGAAAGTATGCCGTCAGAACTTCTGTTAACAAGGAGGCCCCGCTTTGGCAACGCGCTTTTCTTGCGTTGATCGCCGTGATTGGTATCGGCGAATTGGCTGAGTGCTTGACAGGCCTGTATTTTCCTTATCTCCCTTTCTTATCTTTTCTGTGTATCGCGGCAGGATGCGCCGTTGGCAATCAAGAGGCGGAAAATCGCGCGCTGAATCACTGGCTGTATCATCTGTTCGCGGCAGGCTTTGCATGGGCCAGGGATGTTCTTCCGCGCGCAGTTGGGAAAATGAAGCTTTTGTTCTTTATCGCTGTGTTGGTGATTGCTTTCTATCCAATGAATGACGGCGCCATTTACAGCGCTTCCGTGATCCATCAGGATGATTTTGACGATCCCGAGAAAGACTTATATTATTTGTGCGGGGACAGTCAATGTGAAACGCATCAGGGCCGCCATACAGTTAAAACCTCAGGCTGCGGGCTCTGCGCCATTGTCAATGCGATCACATACATGACGGGTGAAAAAATCGACGTTCATGAAGTTGCTGCTTTTGCCAGGGAAAATGAACACTATGCCGTCCATGTAGGAAGCAAAATGACGCTGTATCAGGCATTCGCGGAGGAATATGGGAATCAGTATAATTTCAGCTATTTGGCGCGAGTGGAGACATTGGAAGAAGCAACGGACTATTTGAAGCAGGGCTGCGTGGCGATTGCTGGTGCAGGGAACAGCGGGGGAGGCGGACATTTGCTGGTGCTCGCCAGTTACAATCCTGTCACGAAACAGTACCTGATTCTGGATTCAGCGGGGAACTATTCAGGATGGAGCCATGCTTTCTATTCCTGGCAAACCATAGCAAACAATCGTTTGGAGAAAAACCCGAATGTATTCCTGACTGCGTTTCAAATATATTTTAGTCCGCTTTCTCCCTATCGGGATATATAATATAATTAACAGTCATGCTGTGAAGGGTAACGAGGCGATTTGAAAATATTAAAGAAAACCGTTCTCGCGGCATGATGGATGCGTTGTTTTCTTTTCATATTGCCTTTCAGTCTGGATGATCTGGACACGGACTCGAATCTATCAGCAGCAGCAACGCTGGAGCCGCCGCGGCGATTGGGCAAAAGTATCGAAAGCAGTCATTCACAGGCGACGCGCAGCACAGCAAGATATTCAGCAGGCAGGCGAAAACCGGTATTAAGGCAAGCCGCCGTTTTTTGCGAATCATGACCAGACCAACCAGTACAATCAGCCACGTGTATACCGCCTTCATATCCGTCAGCCCAAGCAGGGGGAGCTGATGCCACAGCTTTGCCCAATCATCCAAAAACACCCTGACATTCTCCAACGCGTCAACATAATCGCAGGTGAAGTCCGAACTGAATCTTGAATCCTTTACCCAATTAAAAATGGTCATCCCACAATTCCAGTTTCCCGCATGCAGCGCTTGATCCGGCGTAAATGCGTAGTACCCATAGCTTTGGCCTATCGCTGCTTCCAAATAGGAAATGGGATATTTGAAAAACATGCCCAGCCAAACGCGGGCGTAATTCATCACGCCGCCGTCGTGGAAATGGGACGTATTTTTTATCGGATCTGAAATCAGCGGATCATAGCTTTTCGCCATCGTGTCATAATCGAGAACGCTGTTGATTACATCCCGTTCCTCAGCCGTGATTTCATCCGCGTGATCGCGCACAGTCCGCGCCGTCTGCTGTATGGGGATCGTAAGCATGTCCGCGGTCGCCTCTGCGCTTACATGCGCCACATGGATAATATAGAACATATAGCCTGCGTACAAAACCAAGCCGGAGGCAAATGCCGCGCAGACGCGGAGTCGGTTTTTACGGTATTTGGGATTGATAAGGGTGGCAATGATCAGCAGCGCTGTGACGGGCGCGGCAATCAGGATGCCATTGTTCCTGTGCAGACAGATCAGCAATGACGAGACGGCAAAGCATGCAAACGATTTGAAATTCACTTCGCCTTTGCGCATCCGGTCCACGGTATCGATCAGCGCCGTCACATAATGGCAGAACAAAGAAGCGAACAATGTGTCCTTGAACCCATGCTTCGCGTACGCGCCCCAGACGGGAACAATCGCGTAAAAGAGCACGATTCCCCATACCACGCCGCGTTTTGCGCCGCGGCTGCGCAGCCTCGCCGCGGTGTTCGCATAAATCGCGGACATGATCAGCGCCCGCAGCAAGACGAAGATGAAGATTCCGACGTTCTTGTCTCCCAACGTATTTCCAAGCGCGTAAAAGAATCCTACCGTGCAGCAATAGAACCAGGGAATGCTGTTTGTAGGCGCGTTGATTCCCAGATACTCACTGATCGGATAGTACACATCCCAATCAGCGCTGAAGGGGTAATACGCAATCATCCAGGGCAGCCAGCCCGCTAAAATCACGACAAAAGAAATCAGGAACACTTTTCTGGATGAAACAGTTTTTTCGTCATTTGGAGTGGACAGAAGCAGTGGAACAGAAGCAAGCGAAATCAAGCCCATATAATAAAACAGCACAGCGCAGGAGAGAGCATAGAAACACATCAGGAGCCATCCGGGAGCATCAAGCAGGACATGATCGAAATAATACAATTCCTGCCCTAATGTATTGAAAATCCCGAAAGCAATGCTGACAGCACATAAACCAATATGGTCTTGAAACGGTTTCCTTTCCTGGCGTTTTCCGGCATAGTAAACCACGCCGGCAACCGCAAAAGGCAAGAACATCCAAACTGTTCCGAAAAGTTGGAAACAGTTAAGCAGCCCGCCTATCAGCGTGGTACTTTCGCCCGCCGACAGTTTTGGCATTTGCTTAAAATCTATTGATAAAAAGATGGATACAAATATGCCCCAAAACAGTGGCTTTATGATTTGGGGAAAGCTTCTGTTTCCGTTTCTCATGTATGAGTCCCTTTCTGCGATAAATATCGATGGCGTTATGAAACCCAAGGGATGCACCCATTTGGCAGGCGCGGCTTTTTCATTGCGGTTTCCCTCCTGAAATTTCGGTGTGCCAATCAGACCGAAGCCTCGGGTCAGGCGCTGATCCGGCGTGGCGGTCTTTTTGATTTCCAGGGGGGCAGAGCTTGCCGTCGCCTTCCAGGATCAAGTCGATTTCCTTTGCGTCATGGAGCGCCGAATCGGTCGGCGGTATTCATCAAAGCAATGCAAAATTGCTCCGTCTGCGTCAATGCCATCAGGGACGGGTCACCCTCCCGAATACGCAGTGTTCTGCGGATTTCCTTGGGGATCACCACCCGGCCCAGTTCATCTATTCTGCGTACGATACCTGTTGCTCGCAATTTCAGCGCCTCCTTGACCTTTTTCAGCCATAGGTTTTCCATGGAAACGCCTTTTATGCGCATCGGAACGGGCGGGAAGATTTGGAAGCAAAAGCATAATCGGCAAATCAGCGCGCAGCTAAACGGAAGGGAAATAAACCGTCAGCGCAGCACGTGGTCTTCCAGCGCGATCAAGGCGGAAAAATCCCGGCTTTCCGCCGATACAAAATGCACGTCGTTCAAATCGGGATGGAGGAACCGGTTCAGGAAGAGCGCGGCAATCTGAACAGCCCCATCCTCCTGCAGATGGCTGTTGTCCTGAAGGCCGTCAGGATAGTTGATGCTGCCCACCGGCACGTGGCAATAGATGCGCTTGGAGCTTTCCACACCCGCCGCCTGCACCAGCTGCATTGTGGCCTTTTCCAGGTCAATCAGACGCACGCCGCGATAGTCTGCCAGGTTCCGCATAGCGTCGGGATATATGCCGTGGGTGGGCAGCAGGGCGCCCTTTTCGCTGAACATACGCCGGGCGATGGGGGTGGCCAGAATCGGTTCCGCGCCTTGCCGCCTGGCCGCGTCGATATACATGGAAAGGTATTCCGGGAAGGTGATGCGGGGGTTGGTGTTCCGCTCGAAGTCGGGCTTTTCGTCGTTGTGGGAGAAGGAGACGATCAGTTTGTCGCCCTTGCGCATACACAGCTCGATAAAGTTCAGCCGCTTTTCGGCGATGAAGCTCTTGCTGCTCCGGCCGTTGACGGCGCAGTTTTCCACAAAGATATGCTGATTCAGCGCGTTCAGCTGACCTTGCAGCTTTTGTCCCCAGCCCATCATGGGATATTGATTGCCGGGATAATTTGCCATGGTGCTGTCACCGCAGAGAAACCAGGTGGGCACCCGCCTGTCGGGCTGCCAGCCATCCCATCCCCCCAGGACTTCGGCGATGGAGTATTCCGAGGCTTCTCCCTGCGTCATGCGTTTTTGACTGGGGTGCCGGGTGGATTGATCAGCCCGAGCGCCGACCGTGCCATATTCAGCATAGCGCTCCGTGACCACCCGCATGTCGTCCCAATCAGCGAAGCCTTGGGAGGCAACATGCTCGTCCATTTCGCAGTTCAGGAACACCGTGCGGCTGAACCTGCGCCAGGGGCGGCCCAGGTATGCCTGCCCCTCTCCGCATTCACCGGTGAGCCTGCAGGCGTGGAATACCAGGCCGTAAGGCTGGATTTCCGGGGTATTGGCGGCGGTGTACCAGCCGCCGCGTTCGTTCATGAACAGGGTGCAGCGCTCGAACCAGCAGCGGTAAGGGCCGAAGATAAAGTCGATGTCGCCCTGGATATAGCAATCCTCAAAATACTGGCGGCTTTGGGTCGGCGTGCAGTCACCCACCGATTCCACCACCTCGGCGCGGCCCTGCCGCGGGGCGATGAAGTTGACCACCTTGGGCATCAGCGGGCCGCAGAACAGGGTATCCTGGTGGGCGATCATCCTCACGTTGCGCCACACGCCCCGATCACCCGCTGCATAGACCGCCACAGCCTGACCCACGTCGCGCCCATCGCCCGCGTCGTTGCGGATGGTCAGGTTTTCCACCTCCACATTGTGACCGGTCACCATGAAGGTGGCCGACAGGAACGTGCCGCGTTCATTTCCGTTGGCGTCCAAATCCTTGGCGCAGCCCTTGGCGGTGATGACGGTTCGATCCCGCGCCTCGCCGATGATGCGCACATTGTCTTTATCAACCACCACGCGCTCCCGGTATTCATCCATCCGCAAAAGCAAAATCGTCGGCGCTTGCCCTCCGCCCGGGATGGCATCGATGGCCTGCTGGACGGACGTAAAATCTCCGCTGCCGTCTTTGGCGATGATATACATGATTTGTACTCCCTTCGTTTGAGGTCGATCAGGTGACTTCTAATACTGTTATGTAGTGCCCATTTGTCAAGAGGGAAAATGAGCAGACAATAAAAGAGCCAGGAGAGGTTCACGGCAATGACCAGTCTGTTAT
>CADCJO010000005.1 GCA_902801765.1 uncultured Eubacteriales bacterium | reverse complement strand
GCGAAACGAGCAATGTCCGCATGAAGCGGACTTGCGACGATTGAGCCTGCGGAGAACGCCGCCAACCCGGATGCAAAGCATCCGGGGAAAGCCAGGGAACAATCCGCAGGGGAAAGTTTACTTTCCCCCTCGGATGTTCCCGGGCTTTCTTGGACCAGAAGCCTTCAAACTTTTCGTAACCCCAGCGCGGCAGGCGGAGCTTGTTTTCTCTCCCCAGCTTCCTCAATCGCCTACTGGGATGCAAGGGATGAAATCCCTTGCCGCAGGTTTGGGGGCGCGCAGCCCCCAGCGTTCCCTTTTGTTAGGTTTGAAAATCATCATTGAGAACACGACTGCTCACTCTAAAAATATCACATCACTGCCGTTTCAGCCACTCCACGTATTCTTCCAGGCAGTAATCCAAATCCCGCATCCGCTGGCTGTGCTCCAGGCCGACGTAGCGCACGTGCCATTCCTCGCCGGTGATGCCGGTGATGTCGGATTTTTCGTCGGTGTAGCGCATGATGAAGCCGTAGTCCCAGCAGTGCTGTTTCAGCCACAGGTACTGCGCCGTTTCGCCGAAGGATTCGCCCGGTACGTTCAGGTCGAAGGCCAGGCCGGTATGGTGCTCGCTGGCGCCGGGATCGGCCACGGACTGGCGGGTGCGGGCGATGGCCTGGGCGCGGGTGAGGCTGTTTTCGTTCATGTAGCTGTTCACCCGGTTGTTGAAGATCCGCTTCTGGTCGGCAATGGTGCGGTAGGCTTCGCGCAGCTTCCAGGGCTTGTAGCCGTCGTTGACGGCGTCCTGGAGCATGGTTTTCAGCGCTTCGGCAGCCTCGCGGACAGCCTGGACACCGGTGTTTTCATAGGTGATCAGATTGCCCACTACGTCCCTGACCTTCACCAGATCGGCGGGCTCAAAGCCGTCGGGCAGCGGGTTCTGGGCGTTTACCAGCAGCGGTGTGTCCCGGTTGGCCAGCACGTCCACCGGCCCCGGCGCGGGCAGCGCCTGGTCAGAATACAGCAGGGTCTGGGTCAGTTGCCCGGCGATGCCGTCGGCGTCCAGACCGTTGATCTTCTGGAAGGTCTGCACGGCGGTCTTGGTGCCGGTGCCGTAGTCGCCGTCGATATTGCCCCGGTAGTAGCCCAGATCCTGTAAGCGCACCTGCAAGCGCCGAACCTCGTCCCCCTGGGAGCCACTGTTCAGCAGTCCCGGCGTGGGGGAAGGCGCGGGTGTGGGTATTGCCGTCGGCGGCGGGGTGACTCGGGCGGGATCTGGCGTTACGCTGATGGGGCGCACGCCGGGCGTCGGCGCGGGGGTGACGGCGGCCTCGGCCTCGTACACCTTCCAGGCGTTCATCGCCCGCGTGCCCAGGATCAGCACCGCGGTCAAAAGCACCAGTACCAGCGCGATAAACAGATAGGGCGAGCGGGCGGATTTCTTTTTATAGGAACGGTTCTGCGGCATAGCAGCCTCCCTGTACACAGTTCTTTACAGGGAAATTATATCGGCTTTTGCCGCTCCTGTCAATGCTCCTGCAGCCAGGCTTCCGCCTGCTGTTCGGTGTCAAAGCCAATGCCAGACAGCAGTTCTTCCCGCATATCCGGGGCAAAGCTATCCAGGGTGCGCTCGGTATCCCGCACCACTGCCATGCCGTCGCCGTACATGTTGCGCATCAGTACTGCGTCCCCAGCCTCGTTCACGCCCACGACCGTGTGGATGGGGCAAAAGAGCGGGATTTCCCTGCGCATCTCCAGCCGGTCGGGGGAAAAGGTCTCCAGCTGCCAGAGATCGTAATAGTCCTGGGCTGACGCAAAATCCGCGCCGGTCAGCGCATCCGGGGCCAGCACGCGGCGGGTTACGCTGTGGCCGCAGCGGGTAAAAGCCATGGTCTGGATGATTTCACAGCCGGATGCAATCTTCGCTTTTTGCTCCGCCGCGCCGACGCTGGCGGGCGGTGTGGCGATCAGCATCTTCGGCGCGATTTCAGGCGCTTTCGCGGTTTCCGTCATCAGGCCGAAGGCCAGCGCCGCCGCGCAGGCAGTCAGCAGTACGCCGTGAATCCAGCCCGTATTTTTCAATTGTTTCATTTTCATTCCTCCCCTGCTTATCATGCCCATCTTGCGAAAAAACCATACCTGTGATACAATTTGCATACGCAGGAAGGAGCAATGGAAAAATGAAGCAATGCGTGATTTTTGATCTGGACGGCACGCTGGTGCATTCCCTGCCGGACATTGCCGCGGCCATGAACCGGTCGCTCAGCAAGTTCGGTCTGCCGGTCTTTGAGGAAAGCGCATACAAATACAAGGTCGGCAACGGCGTGCTGAAGCTGACCGAGCGCTGCGTGGGTGAACATAAGGAATTTTACCAGCAGGTATTGGACGCCTATAAGGTTGATTACGCTGCAAACAATCAGGTAAACAGTCACGCCTTCCGAGGGGTGACCGATATGCTGCACGCGCTGTGTGAACGCGGGATTCATGTGTGCGTGCTCACCAACAAGGATCAGGCAGACGCCGAGCATGTGCTTTCCCATTACTTCCCCGACGTGCGTTTTTCCATCATCCGGGGCCGCGTGGAGGGCGTTCCGCTCAAGCCCGATCCTGCCGGCGCGCTGGCGATCGCGGAAGAATTGGGCCTGCAGCCCGCCGACTGCTGGTATGTCGGCGACACCAGCACGGACATGAAATGCGGCGTCAACGCCGGGATGGAAACCATCGGCGTGCTGTGGGGGTATCGTCCCCGGGAAGAACTGACCATGAGCGGCGCGCGCCACCTCGTCAGCGAACCGAAGGAGATCGTGGAGCTGGCGACGGTTTAATTCCATTTTCACTTCTATGTTTTAGGGAGTGTTCACACTACCGCTCAAAGGCTGAATTCTGGCTGTCCTTGAAATACCGCCAGTATTCCTGCGGAAATACGCCTTGTCTGACGAAAAATCTGCTCAGAATCAGCTCTTTTCGGGTAGTGTGAACACTCCCTAATATTTTTATGGCAAAGGGTGAATTGAAACCAACATAGGGAACGCTGAGGGCTGCGTGCCCCCAGACCTGCGCCAGGGTCCTGAGGACCCTGGACCCGCAATCGGCGAAATAACGTAGCTGGGATAAACAGACAAGCTCCGCCTGGTGCGCTGGGGTTACGGAAAGTTTGAGGGCTTCTGGCCCAAGAAAGCCCGGGAACATCCGCAGGGGAAAGTGAACTTTCCCCCTCGGATGATTCCCTGGCTTTCCGCGGATGCAAAGCATCCGGGTTGGCGGCGTTCTCCGCAGGCTCAATCGTCGCAAGTCCGCTTCATGCGGACATTGCTCGTTTCGCATGATTTCATCGCCGATGAAATTCCCGCCACAGGCGGTCATCGGCGATTCATCCGCCGGGCCAGAAGCACCACGGCACCATGCCAGACTTCCGCGTTCCTTTCTCCTTTCTGTCACAGTGGGAACCAACTCGATTCTATCAGTCAAGCAGTTTCCACTAAATGGGTCCAGGGGGCGAAGTCCCCTGGTGCAGGTGCACGAGGGCCGCATAGGCCCTCGCTCCGTCGTCTTATATAAAGAAAGCAGGGCTTTTCCAACGCGGGAAAGCCCTGCTGCTTTTTATGCTCAGTCGGCGTCCATGAGGTCATACCAGAGCATGGTGTATTCGGTATCCAGCTCGTCCCGGAGCATTCCATGGGCGGCGGTTTCGATTTCGCCGCTCTGGCTGTCGTAGGGGTCGAAGCGGGGGAAACGCTTGGCAGGGATGAAGGGCGCATAATACGCCCGGTTTGCCACCATGCGGTAGGGGTCCAGGTTGCCAAAGTAGAAGCGCCGCCGCTCCTCGTTGCCCGCGCGGTAGGCGGTGCCGCCGTAGGAGCAGTCCACCGGCAGCCAGCCCAGGCGCTCGGAGTAAAACTCCGCCCAGTCGTGGCAGCCCACGTCGCCGGGCGTGGCGTCCAGGCCGCTCTGCCAGCGGGCCGGAACGCCGCAGATGCGGCACAGCGCGATGAACAGAAGCGCCAGCATCCCGCAGTCCCCGCGCCGGTTGACGGCGGTGTATTCCGCGCCGCTTTCCATCACCAGGTAGGGCGGCATGAAGGAGTAAATCACCCGGCCGGTGACGTAATCGTACATGCGCCAGGCGATTTTCACCGGGTCGGTTTCATCGCCCTGTAGCTCCTTTGCCAGAGCTTTCAGGTAAGGCGTAAAGGCGAGATGCGGCGGCAGCTCGATGAAATCGTCATCGTACACGGGCCGGGCGTCGGGATAGATGATTTCATGGATGGATTCATCCAACGGGTCAACGTATCTGGGCTTCTGGGTGACGGTGTATTCCAGGGCGATTTTCTTTTCCGTGGTTTCCATGTACGCCGTGCGTTGGAGCGCGTCCTCGGCGTCGGCCTGGAAGGGCACGGTGCAGGTCACGTCCGCCGCCGGCTCCTGCTGCATGCTGCGGGCGGCCAGGGGGAGATGCACGCGGTACAGCGCGCCGGGTTCGTCATCGTCGATCTTCACATCGGCCCGCAGGCGATAGCGGAACACCACGTCGTGCTGCTTCATGCGGCGGATGATAGTGTCCAGATCGGCTCCGACGCTTCCGTCGGGCAGCGCGCGCCGCTTTAGCTGCGGCTGGGATTTGAGCAGGGAGCCGGGCATCCGGTTAAAGTACCGACGCTGGCCGTTCACGTAAAGAAAGTCCAGCTTGCCGTTCAGCAGCAGCCCGTTCAGCTCGTCGGCGGTGAAATCCGGGATGCGCTTCTGCATTTCGGCCAGCAATTCTTCGTGGGAAAGGGTGTAGCTTTTAACCCGCTTGGGCAGCAAAAACCGTTCCGTTTCCAGGCGGGTTTTGAGCATGACCGGCAGCGGCTCTTTCAACCGGCGATCGATCAATTGCAGGGCCAGGTCGATTTCGCCCGCGCCGATCAGCCGGGCGATGTCGTCGGGGAGAGGACAAACCAGGGATTCCAGATAACGGTCAGGCATAGGTTTTGCTCCTTTCCGGGTAGTATTATTCTCGATGAAAAATAATAAGATAAACGAAACATATTGTCATCCCGACCGAAGCGGAACGAGAGTGGAGCGGAGTGGAGGGACCTGAGAGAAACATATTCAACCAAGCAATTTGATACCCAGCTCTCAGGTCCCTCGACTGCGCCTCGCCTCTGGCTCGGCTTCGCTCGGGACGACAGAGAAGAGTTCACCTCCGCTCGGGATGACAGAGAAAGGATGTACGTTGATAAAAAAGGTCAGAGCTTTCCCAGCATCGTCAATCCGTCCACCGCCGTAACGCCCAGGCCGGGTTCCTCGCTCATGAAAATGTCCTTGCCCTCGAACCGGCTGCCGCCGTGGACGGGGTTGGCGGCGCAGAGCATGGGGCCGTCCAGGTCGAATTTGGTGATGACGCCCTTGGCGCAGGCCAGGTGAGATGCGGCGTTAACGGCGACGGGGCCTTCCAGCATACAGCCGATCATGCATTCCACGCCGTACATTTCCGCCATGGTGGCGATTTTGAGCGCTTCGGTGATGCCGCCGCACTTCATGAGTTTAATATTTACCAGATCCGCCGCGCCCATCTGCAAGATCTTCATGGCATCCATGGGGCTGAACACGGATTCGTCGGCCAGCACGGGCACGAAGCTGCGCTCCGTCACGTACTTTAATCCTTCCAGGTCGTGGGCCTTCACGGGCTGCTCCACCAGCTCGATATCGAGGCCCTTGTCCTGCATCCCGTTCAGGATGCGCACGGCCTCCTTGGGCGTCCAGGCCTGGTTGGCGTCGATGCGCAGCACGGTTTCCTTGGGCACGGCGGCGCGGATAGCGGCCAGGCGCTCCACGTCCAACGCCGGGTTCACGCCCACCTTCACCTTGATGCAGTCAAAGCCCCGCTGGATGGCGATTTGCGCGTCCCGGGCCATGACCTCGGGCGGATTCACGCTGACGGTAATGTCCGTGACAATGTGGGTTTTCCCGCCGCCCAGCAGTCGGAACACCGGCGCGTTCAGCTTTTTGCCGTACAAGTCCCACAGCGCCATATCCACCGCGGCCTTGGCGCTGGTGTTGTGCACAAGCGCCTTCTGCACTTTCCGGGTGACGCCCTCAAAGTCGTCGATTTCCTGGCCCAGCACGGCGGGGGCGATGTGGTGCTCGATGGCCCCGACGATGGCCTCCGCCGTGTCGCCGGTGATCACGCCGGTGGGCGGCGCTTCGCCAAAGCCCACGTCGCCCGTATCGGCGGTGAACTTCACGATAATGTCCTCTACGCTGGCCACCGTGCGCAGCGCGGTTTTGAAGGGCGTTCTGAGGGGGATGGATACCCGTCCCCATTCCACGGATACGATTTTCATACGGTTTCCTCCTTGTCCGGAATGATCGGGATTGGTTCTTTTTTCTGGGGGAAACCGTTCTTTGGTGCCCAAAGAACGGTTTCCTCCAGACCCCTTTCCAAGAAAGGCGATAAGGGGGGATAGATTTCAAGCGTGTTTCATGATATACTGAGAAAGAAAGAAGGCGTTCCAATGAATTTCAGCAAATTAACGGATTACCTGAACGATTTGCCCCAAGAGGGCGTGCCGGGGTGCGAGATGATCGTGTGGCGCGATCACAAGGAAATCTACCGCCACACCGCAGGCGAGGCGAAGGGCGGGGAAACCTACTGGCTTTATTCCGCCACGAAGGTGCTCACCATGACCGTGACCATGCAGCTGATCGAGCAGGGAAAGCTGCGCCTGTCCGACCCGGTTGCAAAGTATCTGCCCGCCTACGCCCGCCTGACCGTTCAGGATGGGGACACGATTCGCCCTGCCAAAACAGTGCTGACCCTGGAACACCTGATGGCCATGCAGGGCGGCCTGGATTACGACATCACCGCCCCCGCCATTCAGCGCAAAATCCGGGAGCGCGGGGGAGACGCGGGCACTGTGGAAACGGTGAACTGCTTCGCGGAAAAGCCCCTGCACTTCGATCCCGGCCAGGGCTTCCGCTACAGCCTGTGCCATGACGTGGTAGGGGCTGTTCTGGAGGTCGTGACCGGAAAGCCCCTGAGCGTGCTGGCGCGGGAAAACGTGCTGGAGCCGCTGGGCATCCGAAACTTGACTTTCCACCCGGATGAAGAACAGCTGGCCCACCTGGCCCCGCAGTACACCGTGGACGAAAACGGGAAAACCGTTCCCGTTCCCAATCGCCGGGATTCCCTGGCCTCCATGCCTCACTACGACAGCGGCGGCGGCGGGCTGATGGGCGACGCGGACAGCTATATCCTGCTGGCCGACGCCCTGGCCAACGGCGGCGTGGGGAAAAACAACGCGCGCATCCTGACCCAAGCCTCCATCGACGATATGCGCCGCAACCGGCAATTTGGCCCCGCCTGGACGGACTGGCTGAAGGTGAAGCACAAGCGGGGCTACGGCTACGGTCTGGGGGTGCGCACGCTGATGGACGAAAGCACCTCCCGCAGTCCCCTCGGGGAATTCGGCTGGGACGGCGCGGCGGGCGCCTGGGCCATGATGGACCCGGAAAACCGCCTGGCCGCGTTCTATGTCCAGCACGTGCTGAACATGAACCGGGCGTATTACGAATTCCACCCCGCCATTCGCGACCTGCTCTACGAAGGACTATAACAGCATATCGTACCGGAGCACGTTCAGCCCCGATTCCTCGCCATGGAGGGTGTCCAGATAGATGCCGCCGTTGGCGAGGATCGTTTTTTGGCTGCCCGCGTTGGTGTCCAGGCAGATGAGGCGGACTTTTTTCAGCCCCAGTTCTTTTGCTTTTTCCAGCCCCAAGCGAAGCTGCTCCCTGGCGTATCCCTTCCCGCGCTCGCTGGGGCGGATGGAATAGCCGATATGGGAGCGGAAGTCCGGGCCGTCGTCATCGTATACCAGGCTGTGGCGTAGACAGAGAAAGCCTACGATCTTGCCGTCGCTCTCCCGGACCGTCATGAACCAACTGATTTTGCCCCGCATGGCATCGCAATATCGCAGCCATGCTGCAACGCTTTCATGGCTTTCCAGCCCGTCCAGCCCCGGAATCCGGTCGGGGTCATCCGTTACCTGCACCCAACCGGAGGAAAACTCCGCCCGGTATTCCTCGATTTTCCGCGCGTCGTCCAGCGTTGGTGAAACCAGAATCAGGGCGGGCATGTCACGTTCCTCCGAACAATTGCATCGCCAGCATCGCCGCGCCGTGGGCGGCGGGATGATGGGCCTCGATGATGTTCACGCCGGGCAGGGCTTCGCCCAGTCGCTTCGTCAGGCTTTCCCGGATGAAGTCATAATATTGGAAAATACTGCCAAAGAAAGCCAGTTCCCCGTCGGTCATGCCAGTTTTGCGCCAGGAGGCGATGACCAGCTCGGCCAGGTCGTCCACAGCTTTTTCGGCAATTTTGATCGCTGCCGCGTCGTTCTGCTCTAAGGCTGAAAGCAGGAGCGGGGCCAGGCTGCCGATTTCTTTTTTGCCGGTTTCGGGGGCATACAGCCAGGTAATGAGCTGGGAAATATCCTGGACAGGAAGCTGTCGGTACACCAAACCGGTCAGGCAGGTGGCGGGCCCGCGCCCATCGAACGCCCGTACCACGGCAGCCAGGATGTCCCGGCCCAGGGCGTAGCCGCTGCCGCCGTCGTCGATCAGGTAGCCGTAGCCGCCGGTGCGGAAGGCGTTTCCTGCCGTATCCCGCCCGAAGCAGACCGCGCCCGTCCCGGCGATCAGAATTGCGCCGTGGCCCTGAATCGCCCCGGCCAGGGCGATTTCGTGATCGCCCAGCAAACGGAAGGGGCCTTCGTAACCGCTGGAACGCACAGCGCCCTCCACGGTCTGCGCGGCCTGCCGGTTGCTGACCCCCGCCATGCCCGCGACCAGCCCACCGCATTCCGTCAGCCCGCCGGGCAAAGAGGCCATCCACTGCACGGCGTCGCTGATGGTCTGCTTCACGGTGTCAAGGCTGGCCCCGTTGGGATTCAGCGGGCCGAACACGGCTTCGGCGATTTTGTTTCCTTGCCCGTCCAGCGCCAGTGTTTTTGTGGTGCTGCCGCCGCCGTCCCATCCGCAATAGTACATGCCTGGGTCACCTCGCTTTGACAGCCTGCGCGATTCGGCCATCCGCTTTGTCCAGCGCCGCTTTGGCGGCGGCGGCATCCAGGCCCAGCAGCAGCATCACGATGGCGGTTTTGCAGGAAAAACCGCATTGATCCAGGGCGGCTTTTGCTTTTTCTTCCGTTTCCCCCGTGGCTTCGCAGACGATGGAAATGGCCCGGCGCACCAGCTTCTGGTTGGTGGCCTGCACGTCCACCATCAGGTTGCCGTACACCTTGCCGGACTTGATCATTACGCAGGTGGACAGCATATTCAAAACCAATTTCTGGCACGTACCGCTCTTCATCCGGGAAGAACCGGTCACGACCTCCGGCCCCGGCACGGGGTCGATGGTAATGTCCGCGTGATGGGACATTTCGCTGTTATGGGTGCAGACCAGGGCAATCACCGGCGCGCCGACTGACCGGGCGTAATCCATGGCCCCGATCACATAGGGCGTGCGTCCGCTGGCGGCGATGCCGACGAGGGCGTCCTTGTCCGTGAACTGACGGTCGATCAAGTCCTGCTTGCCCAATTCCGCGCTGTCCTCCGCGCCTTCAATGGCTTTCAGGAAGGCGGAGGGCCCGCCCGCGATCAAGCCGACGACCAGGCCGGGGTCCACGCCGTAGGTGGGCGGGCACTCCGCCGCGTCCAGCACGCCCAGCCGTCCGCTGGTGCCCGCCCCGGCGTAAAACAGCCGTCCGCCGGAACGGATTTTTCCATATATTATATCAATGCTCTGCGCGATTTGCGGCAGCACCGCTTCCACCGCCTCGGCGCAGTGGTGATCCTCCGCATTGATCAGCTTTGCCATCTCCAAAGAAGAAAGGGTGTCGATGTTCGCGGTCCGTGGATTGCGCCGCTCAGTGTCCAGCTTTTTTAAATCAACGGCCATGGGGCAGGCCCTCCTTTGAATGAGGTTCAAAACGTCCGATTTCTGCATTATTATACCATCCGTTCATCGGCTTGACAACTCTTTTTGTCAGGTCTATCATCAAATCGCAGAATAAATTGGCGCACTTTCCTAATTTTTTATTGACATTTTGTGCGCCGCGGTGTAATATACCTATATATGAAGGATACGCACAAAAAGATTGCTTTTATTTGGTTTTTCATCTTTTGCGGAAGGGGGCTTCCCATTTGAAACGAAATGAAATGATCGCGGGAGACGGAAAAACGATCAAAAAGAAAGCGAGATTTACGCTGGACGATTTGCAGCTGTTCTTCCTGTCGCTGCCCACGCTGGTATGGTACATCCTGTTTTGCTACCTGCCGATGTTCGGGTTGATCATCGCGTTCAAAAAATACAGGGTCGCCCCCGGCAAAGGGTTCCTGTACAGCCTGTTCAACAACAGCGCCTGGTGCGGCTTTGAGAACTTCCAGTTCCTGTTTGCCAACAACAAGGATACCACCTTCAACATGTTCCGCAACACCGTCGGCTACAACATTATTTTTATTGTTTTGGGCGTGGTGCTGCCGGTGACGTTGGCCATCATGATTTCCCACCTGCACAGCCAGAAGGTGGCCAAGGTGACCCAGACGGCCATGTTCCTGCCCCACTTTTTGAGCTGGGTGGTGGTCGGCTACTTCGTGTTCGCGTTCCTGAGCACGGACAACGGCCTGGTGAACCGCATGATCATGAGCGCCGGGGGGGAGGGCATCAAATGGTATCAGAAGGATGCCATCAATTATTGGCCCTTCTTCCTGGTCTTCCTGCATGTCTGGAAAACGATCGGGTACAGCATGGTGGTGTATTTGAGCTCCATCAAGGGCATCGATGAATCGCTGTACGAGGCCGCCATGATCGACGGGGCCAGCAAATGGCAGCAGACCAAGTACATTACCCTGCCCATGCTCAAAACCATCATGATCATCATGTTCATCATGGCTGTGGGCAAAATCTTCAACTCCGACTTCGGCCTGTTCTACCGCACGACGCGCAATTCCAGCTCCCTGACCAGCGTGTTCCTGACGCTGGACGTGTACGTGTTCAACTCCATGTTCAATAACCCCCGCCCGGTGTACGGCTACATTTCTGCCGCGGGCTTCCTGCAGTCCGTGCTGGGGTGCCTGACGATGATCGCCGCCAACGCGATCGTCCGCAAGGTGGACAATGAGAGCGCGCTGTTCTGAGGAAGGAGGAGAGAAAGATGTCCGTGACTGAAATCAAGAAATCCTCCGCCCCCAGAGAAACCGGCAGCGGTATGGAACGCTTCAACGCCATCAAGCCGGGCACCAACGTGGCTTACACCACGCTGTTTATCCTGCTGGCCGTTCTGTGCGTGATTCCTGTCGTGTTCGTCATCATTATTTCCTTCTCTTCCGAAGCCTCCATCGGCAAGGTGGGCTACAGCTTTGTACCCGCCGAATGGAGCACGGACGCTTATGATTATGTGTGGCATCTGCGCAACACCCGAGGCATTCCCACGATCATTCTGGCGTTTCTGACCTCCGTGGGCCTCACGGTGGTGGGCACGCTGATCGGGCTGACGCTGATTTCCACGATGGGCTATGTGCTGTCCCGCCGAAGCTTCAAGCTCCGCGGTATCTATACTACGCTGATCTTTATCCCCATGATTTTTAACGGCGGCCTGCTGTCCACCTATGTGGTGAACACCCAGCTGCTGGGGCTCAAAAACACTTACTGGGCGCTGATTTTCCCATTGGCCTGTTCCAGCTTCTATGTGATCATCATGCGCACCTTCTTCCAGACCACCGTGCCCGATGAAATCATCGAGTCCGGCAAGATGGACGGAGCCAGCCAGCTTCGTATCTTTGTACAGCTGGTGCTGCCGATTTCCCTGCCCGCCATTGCTACCATCGCCCTGTTCCTCACGTTCGCCTACTGGAACGATTGGTATCAGGCCAGCCTGTACATTGAAAGCAAAATGCACGACCTATTCCCCCTCCAGTACGTGCTGGTGAACATCGAAAAGAACATTCAGTATCTTGCCAACAACGATATGGCCATGTCCGCCAACACCAATGCGCTTCCCAGCGAAACCATGCGCATGGCCATCGTCGTCATCGCCGTGGTGCCCATCATGTTCTCCTATCCCTTCTTTCAGAAATACTTCATCTCCGGCCTGACCATCGGCGCGGTGAAGGGATAAAAGGCAATAGGCAGTAGGCAATAGGCAATAGGCAGTAGGTAAAAGACGATAAAAAAGTGAAAACCAAAATTAAACTACTGCCTACTGCCTAATCCCTAATCCCCTGTATTTGTGCGGCAGATGCCGCATCAAATAGAATAAAAAAGGAGGAACCCAAGCATGAAGAAAGTTCTTGCCCTGATTCTTGCGGCCGTGATGATGCTGAGCCTGTGCTCTTTCGCGGCGGCGGAAGAACCCGTGAAACTGGTATGGTTCATCTACTGCGACACAGAAGCGCCGCTTGATTGGCCCGAAGTGGAAGAAGCCCTGAACGCTTACTCCGCGGAGAAAATCGGCGTCACCTGCGAATACAAGTACATGAACGAGACCCAGATCGCTCTTGCCACGCAGACCGGCGAATACTTTGATATCGCCTTCACCTGCGACTGGTGGAACGATTATGCCACCAACGTGGCGGCCGGCATGTTCCGTGAACTGACCGATGATCTGGCCAACTATCCCGCCCTGAAGGATTCCATCGTGGATCTGGCTTGGGAAGGCGTGAAGGTCAACGGCGGCATCTATGCCATCCCCCACATGAAGGATATCGGTTACGAAGTGTTCTGGATCCTGGACAGCGACTACTTCCTCAACCAGAAGGGCTTCGAGCAGGATTCCTACATCAGCTTCGACGGCATCGAAAAGTACTTTGAAGCCTACAAGGCCGACCATCCCGATGACTATCCCTTCAAGATGAGCAAGGGCGGCATCACTTCCTGGAAGAACTGCGTTGTTGACTGGCTCAACATGGATTACCTGATCGGCCTGGAATGGGAAGCTCAGGGAACCGAGAACGAGCATACTGTCAAATCCGCCTTTGAAATCCCCGCCTTCGTGAACCGCATCAAGAAGATTCATGAATGGTATCAGAAGGGCTACATCAATCCCGACGCCGCCGTTACCGAGTCCATGCCCCGCGCCCAGGCTGGCGTGGTGCAGTCCGGCCAGGGCTGGTTCGGCGCTGAAACCGTGTGGGCCAACGTCATCAAGAAGCCCATCTACATCTCCCGCTATGACGGCGCTTTCCTGAGCACCTCCTCCATCCGCGGCTCCATGACCGCCGTGAGCAGCTTCTCCGAGCATCCCCAGGAAGCCCTGAAACTGATCGAGCTCATGAACACCGATCCCTGGTATCGTGAGACCGCCCGCTACGGCATCGAAGGCAAGCACTACACCCGCAACGAGGACGGCACCGTGACCAAGACCGAACTGGGCCAGAACAACATGAAGGTCAATGCCTATGGTCAGGGCCACTACACGCTGGGCGCGCTGGAAGCCTCTCCGTTCCCGGAAGTGCCCACCGATATCCATCAGTGGGAAAAGACCATGGCCAACTATGAGCATGCCACCCTGTCCGCCGCCATGGGCTTCACGCCCGACCTGACGCCCGTCGAAACCCAGTGCCTGGCGATCAAGTCTGTCATCGAAGAATATATGCCTGAACTGCAGACCGGCACCTCCGATCCTGATGTGGCCATCCCCGAGATTCTTGGCCGCCTGAACGAGGTTGGTCTCCAGGATGTCATCACCGAGATCCAGAATCAGCTGAACGCCTTCCTGGGCAAATAAGCTGAAATGACCTGGTAACGCTTGGCCCCGTTTCCCCGCGGAAACGGGGCCTTTTTAGAGGACAGTACGCC
Source organism: uncultured Eubacteriales bacterium (assembly GCA_902801765.1). Taxonomy (GTDB): domain Bacteria; phylum Bacillota; class Clostridia; order Christensenellales; family Aristaeellaceae; genus RUG563. The sequence continues at coordinate 81,882 of CADCJO010000005.1, read as the reverse complement.
ATGAAAAAGATTCTTTCCGGCCTGGACAGATTGGAGCTGGCTGACCCGGTTTGCCGGGGAAAGCGTGTCGGCTTCATGACCAACCAGACGGGCATCGACCGGCAGTTCCGCAGCGGCATTGATTTGCTGAACGGCCGGTATAACCTGACCGCGCTGTTCGCGGTGGAGCACGGCATCCGAGGGGATGTTCAGGCAGGCGCGGCCTACGAAACCCAACCTGACCCGGTGACGGGTGTGCCCGTCTATGCGGTGTACGGCAAAACCCACCGTTTAACGCAGGACATGCTAGACGCCTTCGACGTGTTCTGTTTTGATATGCAGGATGTGGGGGCACGGTTTTATACCTACCTGTACGCCTTGTCCTTCGCCATGGAGGAATGCGCCAGGGCGGGCAAACCCGTGGTGGTGTTCGACCGGGTGAATCCCCTGGGCGGCGAGCGGGTGGAGGGAACGGTGCTGGATACACGGTTTGCCTCCTATGTGGGCATGTATCCCCTGCCCACCCGGTACGGCCTGACCATGGGGGAATACGCCCTGTGGGTGAAGGACCATCTAAAGCTCAATCTGGATTTGACGATTGTTCCGTTAGCCGGATGGAACCGCAGGGATTATTTGGACGCCTTGGACATTCCCTGGGTCGCGCCGTCGCCCAACTGTGCCACGTTCCACGCGGCGCTGGCATATATCGGCACTTGCGTATTTGAAGGCACGAACGTGTCCGAGGGACGGGGCACGACCCTGCCCTTTGAGTACATCGGCGCGCCGTGGATTGACGCCCGGACGCTGGAGAAGCGCATGGAAAAGCATGGCCTGCCGGGGCTGCATTTCCGGGCCGCATACTTTACCCCCACCTTCTCCAAATACGCGGGCCAGCCCTGCGCCGGGGTGCAGGTGCACATCACCGATCGGCACGCGGCCAACGTGGTGGAAGGTGCGCTGACGCTGCTGGATGAGATCCGCGCCCTGCATCCCGATCGGCTGGAATATCTGTCCAACACCCCTGGAACTTTCTTTATCGACAAGCTGCTGGGTACCGACGCTTACCGTCTGGGGCGGCACGACGCCCGCTCCCTGATGGAAGCGTACAAGCCAGCGCGGGAAGCGTTCCTGGAACAGCGGAAGTCTTTCCTTTTATATACTGAGTAGCACAAGAAATATCAAGTCAGAGAAGAATATGGTTCCTTTTGCCTTTCTCGGAAGGGGGTCTGGGGGAAACCGTTCTTTGGGCTCCAAAGAACGGTTTCCCCCAGAATACAGAATAAGGAGAATCGCCATGATTGAGGAAATGAGAATCAAAATCGGGCAGCGCCTGGTCGTTGGCTTTGACGGCCTGGAAGTGCCGCCGGAGTATGTGGAGCTGGTGAAGCAATACAAGGTGGGCAACGCGCTGCTGTTCCGCCGGAATGTGAAAAGCTATGAACAGCTCAAAGCCCTGTGCGCGTCCCTGCGGGAGCTGATCGTGGGGGAAACGGGCATCGAGCCCTTTATCATGATCGACGAGGAATGCGGCGGTGTGTCGCGGCTGGCGGACATTGCCGCCGAAACGCCGTGCGCCCTGACGATTGGCTCCACCGGAGACACGGAGAACGCCTTTCAGATCGGGCGGCTGATCGGGGAAGAACTGCGGGCCGTGGGTATCAACTTCAACCTGGCCCCAGTCATGGACGTGCTGACGAACCCCGCCACCGCGCTGGGCAACCGCAGCTTTGCGGAAACGCCTGAAAAAGCGGGAGAATTCGGCGCGGCCTACGTGCGCGGCGTGCAGGAAACGGGTGTGTTCGCCTGCGCCAAGCATTTCTTCGGGCTGGGGGATTCGGCGGTGGACTCCCATCTGGGCTTGCCCATCCTGAACAAAACCGCCGAAGAAATTGAAGCCTGTGAATTGGTCAGCTTCCGCGCGGCCATCAAAGCGGGAGTCAAGGGCATCATGTCGGCGCATCTGGTATGCCCGGCCTTTGAGCCGGAGGGTATTCCCGGCACAGTCTCCCGGAAGATCATGACCGGCCTGCTGCGGGACAGGCTGGGTTTTGAGGGCATCAGCCTGACCGACGGCATGGAAATGAACGCGGTGATGGATTTGTACGGCATCGAGGAGGGGACGCGCCGCGCGTTGGCCGCGGGCGTGGACATCGCGCTGATTTGCCACTCCGAGGAGCAGGCTGCCTCCGCCAGCGAATACATGTACAAGGCGATCGAAAACGGGCAGATGGATAAAGATGAGATCGAGCAGCGTTTTGCACACATCGTGGAAATCAAAAAGGCCCTGCCCCTGCCCATGGGTGATGCGGCCCAGTTCGGCAGCGTGGAGCAAAAAGCGCTTGCGAAAAAGATCATGAGCGAGGCGGTGCGGGTGCTTCACGCGCCGGAAGGAAAACCTCTGCCCGCGGTGAATGAAAGCACTGTGTTCCTGGGCGTACCAGCGAAAGCGGCGTCCTTCGCCAGCGACGACGTACCCTTGGACGCGGCGGCGGTTTGCGCGGAAACGTTCCGGGGGAAACAGATCGGATTGGAAGAGACAGCCCCGGTTGGGACGAAAACCGCCGTGGTTTTCCTGAACAAGCACCCGGACAACGGCAAGGCTGTTCAAGCCGCCTGCCGGTTGGCGGGTGAGGGAATACAGACCATTGCGGCGAATATGAATGTGCCTCTGTACGCAGAGGGCCTGCCGGAAACGGTATGGCAAATCGCCGCCTGGCAGTATGACGAATTGGCGCTGAACACCGTGATCGAATTGATAAAGAAGTAAAGATGGAACAGTTGAAAGCCCCGGAGGGATTCTCCGGGGCTTTCGATGTGTATGGACTACTGTTAACAGGCTTGTTCTCAAGGGTGAATTTCAAATCAAGCAAAAAGAAACGCTGGGGCTGTTCGCCCCAGACCCGAACCAGGGCGGTGACCGCCCTGGACCCGCAACTGGCGAAATAACGTAGCTGGGAAAAGCAGATAAGTTTCGCCTGCCGCGCTGGGGTGACGAAAAATTAGAGGGCTTCTGGCCCAAGAGAGCCCGGGAACATCCGCAGGGGAAAGTTCGCTTTCCCCTGCGGATGATTCCCCGGCTTTCCCCGGATGCAAAGCATCCGGGCTGGCGGCTTTGCCGCCGGGCCAGAAGCACCACGGAACCAAGCCAGACTTCCGCGTTCTTCCCGGCATCAGCGGGAACCAAGCTAATTTAACAGTCAAGCAATATCCGCTATTGAGGTCCAGGAGATTTCATCTCCTGGTGCAGGTGCACGAGGGCCGCACAGGCCCTCGCCTCGTCCACCCTTCACAACAAGACTGTTAGCATTTTGGAATATTATTCCATCATCTGCTCAAAGTGATTTTCACACGCCTTTTCCAGCGCCTTGATGATGATTTTCAGGGTGCGGATGCGGGCGTATTTTTTATCGTTGCTTTCGATGATGTACCAGGGCGCGTTTTTGGTGCTGGTCTTTTGCAGCATTTCGTCCACGGCGACCTCGTACTGGGGCCACTTTTCGCGGTTGCGCCAATCCTCGTCGGTGATTTTCCACACCTTTTCGGGGGTGTTCTGACGCTCGGTGAAGCGGGCCAGCTGGGTTTCCTGGTCGATGTGAATCCAGAATTTGATTACCACCGCGCCCCAGTCGGTAAGCTGGCGCTCAAACTCGTTGATCTCGTTATAGGCCCGCTGCCAGTCCTTTTCGGAGCAGAAGCCCTCCAGCCGCTCCACCATCACCCGGCCATACCAGGTGCGGTCAAAGATGCAGATGTGGCCGGTACGCGGCAGGCGCGTCCAGAAGCGCCACAAATACTGGCGGTTCAATTCGTGGGGAAGGGGCGAGGCGATGGGGTGCACGTCGAAGCCCCGGGGGTCCAGGGGGTACGCCACGCGGCGGATGTTGCCGCCTTTGCCCGCGGCGTCCCAGCCCTCGTAGCAGAGAACGACGGGAATCTTCTTGCGGTAGATGATGTTGTGCAGCTCGCTCAGCCGGGTCTGGAGCTTTTTTAGTTCCTTCTTGTATTCCTCGTCGTCAATCGTGGGCGACAGATCGACTTCGGCCAGCTTGGGCATTTCCTTCAGCGGGAATTCTTCCTCGAAGGGATCGCCCACATACCGCCCGTTATCAAGCCCGTACTGGATCTTCTGGGCCAGCAGCTTCATGGCGTCGCGTACGGCGGTCTTGCGGCGGCTGCCGTCCAGGATGTGCCAGGGCAGGATCTCGTCGGTTTTCTCCATGAAGTCGTCGTAGGCTTCCATGAAGCGCTTGTATTCCCGATGCTGCCACAGATCTTCCTCCGTGACACGCCACTCGGTTTCAGGGTTGTCCACCAGGGCCTGGAGCCGCTCGAACTGTTCCTTCTTTTCGATGTGCAGGAAGATTTTCAGCACCAGGTAGCCGCCGTCCCGCAGCTGGCGCTCGAACTCATTCACCTGGCGCACCCGGCGGCGGTATTCGTCCTTGGTGATTTCATGGCGCAGGTATTTGCGCACGGCGCTTTCCATCCAGCCGGAATCCAGGAAGGTGATTTTTCCGTTCTCGGGGATCGCCTTAAAGTATTGGTACAGGAAAGGGTAGCGCTCCTCTGTTTCCGGCACGATCACGGGAGACACCACGGTGTAAAAGCGCGGGTCGATCTCGCTGATCAGTTCCTTGATCAGGCTGCCTTTGCCCGCCGCGGCCCATCCCTCGATCAGCACGATCACCGGCAGCTTCGCGTCCCGCAGCAATTGCTGCTGGCCCAGCAGCGTTTCCCGTATTTCTTTGATTTCCGTGCTCAGCGCTTCCTTGTCCTCGGGCTTTTTCCGTTCAAAATCCTTCAGCATCCGTCTTTCCTCCAATGATGATTTGATATAAACGCATGACAAAAATGGAACAATTTTTTCCGTTGCGTCTATTATAACCGAATGGGAATGGAAAAGCAAGGGAAAAATACCAATAGGCCACGCAATACTTTTTAGCTGGCCTGGCAGGCTTAAAGGTTCATTTAAGATTGACCGGATAAAATAAAAAAGCGGGGGTCTGCGAATACTCCAGCAGAATCGAACAGACCTGCCGCGATAATATATAAGCTTCTTTCAGTTTTGCGGAATCGTTGTTTCCCGTCTAATTCTGTCGAAATCAGAGAACCTTTGCCGGTTCAGGTCGGAGGGACTTTTATCCTCCGAATGAAATGAATATAATACTTCTGTGCCTGTCCAAAGCCCCCGCTTCTAAATTCTTTCCCGCCTGCATACACTGGGCGGGAAAGGAGGCGGAAGCATGATCAAACGAACGGAGCGCGACGTGCCGGCAGCGTCGGCAAAGCGCTGGGCGGCGGGTACGCTGCTGGCGATCCTGCTGCTAAGCGCGGTCAGCGCGGCGTATGTGTCCGGCGCGAGGACGGCGGAGGTGCTGGCCCGGAAGCGGGAACTGCCGGTGTATTCGGTGGACAGGGACGACGGCAAAATCGCCATCAGCTTCGACGCGGCCTGGGGCGGGGAAAAAACAAGAAAAATACTGGATATTCTGGACGAAAATGGTATTGTGGCAACGTTCTTTTTAGTGGATATCTGGACCCAGCGCTTTCCGGAATTGGTTCAGGAAATCGCCGCCCGTGGCCATGAGATCGGCAATCATTCCACCACCCACCCCAAGATGAGCAGCCTGAGCCGGGAGAAGATCGCGCAGGAATTGGAAACGATGAGCGCCAACGTGGAAAAGCTCATCGGCCAGCGGCCCACGCTGTTCCGCCCGCCTTATGGGGATTATAACAACGACGTGGTGCTGACCGCCCGGCAGAACGGCTACGAGGTCGTCCAGTGGAGCGTGGATTCGCTGGACTGGAAAAACAAGGGCGTGCAACCCCTCATCGACCGGGCGACCAGGAACGTGAAAAGCGGCGACATTGTGCTGTTCCACAATGATTCCCAGTATATCGTGGAGGCGCTGCCCGCCGTGCTCAAAAGCTACCGGGAGCAGGGATTGACCCCGGGGCCTGTTTCATCGGTGCTCCTCCCCGGACAGACAACCATTGATCCGCAGGGAAAACAGCATCCCGCGGCTACGACAATACCGGAGGTGTGAAAACAAACATGGATACGGAAAACAATCAGCTGACCCTTTGCGGCGTGATCGAAAACACGCCTGTGCTGGATCATGAAGTGTTTGGCGAAAACTTTTACCGCCTGGACATCCGGGTGCCCCGTCTTTCCGGCGCCAGCGACCTGCTGCCCGTCACCGTTTCGGAACGGCTGATGAACAGCCAGGTCACGCCCGGGGTGCGCATTGCCATTCACGGCCAGCTGCGCTCCTACAACAAGGTGATGGGCGGCGCGGGCCGGCTGTTGCTGACGGCGTTTGCCCAGCGGCTATTGCCGCCGGACGACGATGAAAACCCAAACACCATCCGGCTGACCGGCGCGATCTGCAAACCGCCTTCTTTCCGTACCACGCCCTTCGGCCGCGAGATCGCCGATTTGATGCTGGCTGTCAACCGCGCCTTCGGCAAGAGCGATTATATTCCCTGCATCGCCTGGGGCCGCACGGCAAGATATGCCGCCGGGCTGAACGTGGGGGATAAGCTGGAGGTGCAGGGCCGGTTCCAGAGCCGCGAATACCAGAAGCAGATGCCGGACGGCACGGTCATCAACCGGATGGCGTATGAAGTGTCGCTGAGCCGGCTGACGTGCCTGAAAGAGATCGCGCTGCCCGTTCAGCCGGCCGTGGAACGGGAAAGCGCATTGCAATGAAAATAAAAAACAGCCATTTCACGCTTTGCTGAAAAGCGGAAATGGCTGTTTTTTGTTCAAGGAATTATTCGGCGGCCTTCACAGCGATGACATGGGGCTGCGCGCCGTTGTACCAGTACAGGAAGCCTTCCACGTCGATCTTGTCGCCGATGTTCAGCTTGGTCACGGCGTCATACACTTCGGTGCCTTCGCCGCACAGATAGCTTTCCACGGTGAAGGAATACACAGCGCCGTTCACTTCCACGTCGAAGTACAGGTCGTTGTTGTTGCCAGCTGCGCCGGAGCCGTCCCAGTTGTAGAGGAACGCGGCGTCGTTGCCGTTGGCGTCCTTCTTGGCGACCACGGTGGCGCCCTTCACGCAGATCAGCTCGTTCTGGTGGGCGATCAGGTCATCGGTGCCCAGCAGAGCGGTCACGTCCAGCGCTTCGGGGATGAAGGCTTCGGCTTCCAGGATTTCGTAGGTGGCGTCGATGATTTCCACTTCGCCGGCCCATTCGGCCTTGTAACCGGTCACGCGGATCTTGGCGCCGGGAACGAGCTTTTCATAGTCTTCCTGGCTCATGGGCAGGTTGTAGAGGAAGTAGGCGCCGTCCTCGGCCTGGGTGTAGATGGTGGCGTTGCCCACGCCGTTGTTTTCCCACCAGCCCTGCTTGGCCTGCACGTAGGTTTCCACGGTCACTTCGGTTTCCAGTTCGGCGGCCACGTAATCTTCATGGGTCATCACGCCTTCGGCCAGCGCGGCAAAGGCGCACACGGTCAGCATCAGGGCAAGAACCAGCGCAAGAATCTTTTTCATGTTTCCGTCTCCTTTGATTTTTTGTTTGGGAACCGTCTGTATTATACAAAAAATGTCCGGCAAAGTAAAGCGGTCTGGAAGGATTTTATTCTTCCTTGATTCATCTGTCTGCGTATCATTCATGACCGGGCGCTTTCCGCGAAACGCTTGTTTACGCCCACTTCTGAAAGGGACACTTTTCTTTTCTGTAAGCGGCGCGCAGCTCCACCAGGCACCCGCAGCCCATGCAGGTGCCGTTTTGCAGCTGGTCGCAAGCGGAACAGACGTCAAGACGCTCGTGGTACTGAGCATTCGGCGTCTTTGCGTTTTCCGGGATTTTTAACAGCAGCCCCGCTACATATTTTTCGTAGTCCTCCGGGAATGCTTCGCGCAGCAGACATCGTTTGCACTTTGTCTTTTCTGATTGCATTTTTTTATCTGATTCCTCTTTATGGCTTTCTCGGAAGGGGGTTTGGGGGAAACCGCTCTTTGGCCTCCAAAGAGCGGTTTCCCCCGATAAAACTTATTTAACCGCCAGATGCACCACGCTGCAAGGCGGCAGGGTGGCGATGAGGCCGTTGGTGGTGATGGTAAAGCTGACGAAGGGCTGATCGGACACCTGATCGGGGTCGCCGAAGGTGTTGTGGTCGTCCATGGCGCCGGTGAGCATGCGGCCCACCACATGGGAAGGATGCAGGCCGTTGGTTTCGACGGTGACGAGCTGGATGTCTTTCAGCCCGGGATTGACCAGGGTGATGTGCACGGTGCCCTCTGAATCAATGGAGCTGCTCTCCTGCACGGCGGCCAGCTCGGCCACGCCCGCTTCCGCGCCGTCGATCAGCAGATGGCTGTCTAGCAGCTCGTTTTCCTGGTGGGCACAGAACAGCTTGAACACGAAGTAAGAAGGCGTCAGCAGCATCCGGGGGCCTTCGGTGAGGATCATCGCCTGGAGCACGTTCACCAGCTGGGCGATGTTGGCCATGCGCACGCGGTCGCAGTGCTTATTGAAGATGTTCAGGCTCAGGGCGGCCACCATGGCGTCGCGCATGGAATTCTGCTGGTAGAGGAAGCCGGGGTTGGTGCCTTCCTCCACGTCGTACCAGGTGCCCCATTCGTCCACGATCAGGGCCACCTTTTTCTCGGGGTCGTACTGGTCCATGATGGCGCTGTGACGGGTGATCAGCTCGTCGATATGCATGGCTTTTTTCAGGGTTTCCGTGTAATCCTCCGCGGTAAAGCCCAGGGCGCTGCCCTTGTGCTGCCAGTCATGGGGTACGGTGTAGTAGTGCAGGCTCAGGCCGTCCATGAACTTGCCCGCGTTCTTCATCAGGGTTTCCGTCCAGTGATAGTCGTCCGCGCTGGCCCCGGCAGCGATCTTGAAAACCTTCTGCTTGCCGTACTGGCGCACGTAGGTCTGGTACTTGCGGTATTCGCCCGCGTAGTATTCGGCGGTCATGTTGCCGCCGCAGCCCCAGGGCTCGTTGCCCATGGCGAAGTATTTGAGGGGGAAGGCATCTTCACTGCCGTTTTCCTTGCGCAGATTTGCCATGGGGGAGAGGCCCTCGAAGGTCATATACTCCACCCATTCGTTCATTTCCCGCACGGTGCCGCTGCCCACGTTGCCATTCACGTAGGTGTCGCAGCCGATTTGCTTGCACAGCTCGAAGAATTCGTGGGTGCCGAAGCTGTTGTCCTCGGTGACGCCGCCCCAATGGGTGTTTACCATTTTCTTGCGGGTTTCCTTGGGACCGATGCCGTCCTGCCAGTGATATTCGTCGGCAAAGCAGCCGCCCGGCCAGCGCAGCACGGGCAGCTGAATGTCGCGCAGCGCCTTTACCACGTCCTTGCGCATTCCGTTTTCGTTGGGGATTTCGCTGTTTTCGCCCACATACAGCCCGCCGTAAATGCAGCGGCCCAGGTGTTCGGAGAACTGGCCCTGGATGTCCTTGCTGATGTGGCCCTTGGTAACCGAGGTGTTGATGATCAGTTTGTTCATGGGCGGGTTCCTTCCTTTCGTTTGGGGGGGGGGGAGGGAATGAGAGAGTTTGACGAGGCAACCGGCGCTTCCGAATGGAAAAGCGGCAGGCGTCAGGGAATGAGGGATTAGGAACATGCTGATCAATTCAATCATGTAAATATCGATACGTTTGTTGGAATTACACCGTATAGGGGCGGATATTATCCGCCCGTCAAGCAAATCTTTACGTTCGCTGCATTTCCGTGCGTTGATGCAATTCTGCAATACGGGCGGATAATATCCGCCCCTACAATAAATTTGTATAATATCTACATATAATGAATAAACCAGTGTTAACTTAGGGAATAGGCATTACCCTAAAATCTTTTCGATTTGGTCCAGTTCCTCCTCCGTCAGCGGCGGCGCGCTGAGGATGCTCAGGTTGTCGATGATCTGCTCGGGGCGGCTGGCGCCGATGAGGGCGGTGGTGACCACCGGATCGCGCAGCACCCACTGGAGGGCCAGGTGGTGCAGCTTCTGGCCCCGGGCTTCGGCGATGTCCTTGAGGGCACGGATCTTTGCCAGCTTTTCGTCCGTCAGCGCGGCGGGCTTTAGGTACCGGCTGTCCTTGGCCATGCGGGAATCGGCGGGGATGCCGTCCAGGTACTTGCCGGTCAGCAGGCCGTTGGCCAGAGGCGCGAAGCAGATGCAGCCCACCTTTTCTTCCCGCAGCACGTCGGTGAGCCCGTCCTCGATCCAGCGGTTCAGCATGGAATAATTGGGCTGGTGGATCAGGCAGGGGGTGCCCAGGCGCTTTAATTCTTTGATCGCAGCCCGGGCCTGTTCCGGGCCGTAGTTGGAAATGCCCACGTACAGCGCCTTACCGCTGCGGACGATCTGATCCAGCGCGCCCATGGTTTCCTCGATGGGCGTGTCGGGGTCGGGGCGGTGATGATAGAACAAATCCACGTAGTCCAGCTTCATGCGCTTTAAGGACTGGTCGATGGACGCCATCAGGTATTTGCGGCTACCATGGTCGCCGTAAGGGCCGGGCCACATATCGTAGCCCGCCTTGGTGGAGATGAACAGCTCGTCCCGGTAGGGGCGGAAATCCCGCTCCATGTGGATGCCGAAATTGCGCTCCGCCTCGCCGTAGGGCGGGCCGTAGTTGTTGGCCAGGTCGAAGTGGGTGATGCCGTGGTCAAAGGCTGTGCGCAGCAGCGCCTGCTGGGTTTCAAAGGGCGTGATGGCCCCGAAGTTGTGCCACAGGCCCAGGGAGATCATGGGCAGCATCACGCCGCTGTTTCCGCACCGGCGGTACTGCATGGAGGAGTAGCGGGTTTCGTTTGCGGTGTATGGCATGTTTATCACTCCTTTTGAGGGGTTAGGGAATAGGGATTAGGCAAAAGGCAGTAGGCAGTAGGCAGTAGGCAGTAGGATAGAGTGGGTACGCCCCCTCATTTGTCATCCCGACCGGAATGGAGCGAAAGCGGAATGGAGTGGAGGGACCTGAGAACAGCGCTTTCACTCAAGCAATCTAATACCCAGCTTACAGATCCCTCCACTCCGCTTCGGCTCTCGCCTCCGCTTCGGTCGGGATGACAAAGGGGATGTCCTGCTCACCTTCGCTTAGGATGACAGCGGAGGAACTTGGGCGGGACGATAAAGCTGCCTATCTAATCCCTACTGCCTACTGCCTCATCCCTTCATTCCATCTTAAACATCATCTGCAGCTTGGGCTGCGCGCCGGTGACGGGGTCCATGACCAGCTCCAGCACATCGTCCATGTACTCGTTCCACTTGTCCACGATGGGGCTTTCCGCCTGGGTCTTTTCGGCGAAGGCGATGCCCTGCTCGCACTCGTAGTAGCCGAACACGTCGCGGCCGTCGCTCCAGATGGTGTAGTTTTTGATCCCGGCGGATTTGAGCAGCGCGATCATCTCCGGCCAGATCTCGTCGTGGCGGCGCTTGTATTCCGCCTGCATGCCTTCCTTGATGCGTCCCTTCCAGGCAAAGCGTTCCATGGGTGAGCCTCCTTTATAGAATGATTTCTTTTGTTTCCATGGGCGAAAGCGCCACGTCCAGCCAGTTATCGTCCGGCAGGGAAACGGTGGTTTCCACATACTCGGCGGCGTTATTGATGACGATGAGAGTGCGGCTGTCGGGATAGTACGCGGCCTCCACGCGGCAATCGCCGGAGATGTAAGGGGCTTTATCGGTGAGGCCCTTGGCGCAGAGCAGAATATCCAGCAGCATGCGGGTATTTTGATGGCTGACCTGGAAATCGCTCATGTACACGCCCAGACCATTGCCGAAATGATTCACGGTCATCTGGGGCACGCCGCCCGCATCGGCCAGCACTTTGGCCTGGCCGTCGGTTAAGTACAGGTGTTCCTTGTCTTTCAGATTCGCCGAGCCTTCCTGGATACGCAGACCCTTGTCCAGCTTATACGTCCACTTGCCGTGGCAGATGCGGGCGCCGGTGTCCAGGTCGATGCCCAGCACGTGCGCCATGCGGAAGAAGGTGTGATACCCCGGCACTGCGGAGGGCTCGTTCACGCCGATGAAGCAGCCGCCGTTGTATACAAACTCGGTCAATTTGCTGACCAGCTGATCGTTCTTCCAGGCGTCGCCGCCGCTCCAGGCGTCGCCCGCCCGGCCCGCGTTAATCACCACGTCCACGCCGTCCAGCGCGCCGTTTTCCACGTCGGCAAAGGAAATGAACTTCACTTCCACCGGCAGGCCGGACAGGGCTTCGTTGATATGGATGAGAGGATGCATATAGGTTTCATGGAAATGACCGCTGAGGGTCCAGCTGCGCAGGCTCCCCCAGGTGTGCAGCACCGCCACGTGGATGGGCAGGGCGTAAGCTGGGCCGGCCTGCTGGAGCGCCTTGATTTTCCTGAACTCCACGCCGATACGCTCGATGGTGTCCACGAAGGCGGGCTGGCCGATGGTCAGATGCAGATACCCGCCCAGGCCGATCCGGTCCACGCACTGGCGCAGCAGCGCCCGGCGGGCGGAGCGCCAGTAGTCCAGCGCGTCTTTTTCGGGATGGCCGCCCTCGGCGAAGGTGGGCAGGCCGCCCAGGCCCACGGGGAACAGATAGGGATGCAGCCGAATCTCGTGGGTGGGTACCTCCGCACCCGCGCACAGGCGGCACTCGAAGCCGGAGAAAATGCACTTGATCAGCCCGTCAAAGCCGATGGAGGCAAAGCGCTTGCCGTAGGGCTCCAGGCCCACCCAGCTGTCGTCGTAAAAGACGTAGGCTTTCTTGCCGTATTCGTGCACGATGTCCACCAGCACCTTGGCTTTGTCCGCCACGAAGGTCTGGATAAAGTCCATGTAGTCCCGCTTGTGGGCGGTGGGCGGCATGTGGGTTACTTGCAATTTCCGCTGGTTGATAAAATCCTCGGCGGTGAGGGCGTAGCCGTACTGCGCTTCAAAGGCTTTGAGCGCCGCGGGGGACACGGTAAAATCGTAGCTGGCCCAGTCGGTGAAGCGGTTGCGGCGGCGCATGTCGCTGCCGAAGATCCACACGAAGTTATAGAACAGCGAGGTGAACCGCACCACGGTGGTGTCCGGATTCTGCTCGCACCAGTCGCGCAGCCACTTTTGCAGGTATTCCCAGGCCAGCGGGTGCCGGGGGTCCAGTTGCCGCAGGTGCTCGCTGGTCCAGTTGTTGGTGGTGTGGTTGTACATGTTGATTTCTTCCCAGATGCGCCAGGCCAGGAAGGACACGGTGTATTCGTGCCAGGGCTGAACGTTTTTCACCGTGACCGCGCCGTTTTCCCATGTCCAGTTTTCTTTCGGCACTTCCTCGTTCGCGGTGCGGTCGTACACCTGCCAGTAGGGCAGGGCGTCGGAGCTGTCGTTCACCTGGAACTGCTCGTCAAAGAAGCCGTCCAGCGGATGGATGACGACGCTGCTCTCCGTGGCCACCACGGGGTCGGAGCACAGGAAGGTCTGCTGCTGAGCGTCGGGATGGGCGGCGGCGAACGCGTTGTGCTGCCGGATGATGCAGATCGTGGAGTAAATGCCGTACCCCGCCTGCACGATTTCGTCCGACAGCTTGGTGCCGTCGCTGTCGCGGATCACGTCCGCGCCCCACTTTTTCGCCAGCTCCAGCGTCAATTGTTCATAGCCCGCTTCTCCGGGCAGGGTAAAGTCGCCTTGGCGGAAGTTGTTTTCCATGGTGGTCACCTCGCAGTTGTGGATGATGGGAGGGATTAGGGAATAGGGATTAGGCAATAGGCAGTAGGCAATAGGCAGTAGGGATTAGGCAATAGGCAGTAGGATATAGTGGACACCTTTCATTTGTCATCCCGAGCGAAGCCGAGCTACAGGCGAGGCGCAGTCGAGGGACCTGGGAGTTGGGCATCGTGTTGCCTCGTCGATTGTGTTTCTCTCAGATCCCTCCACTCCGCTCCACTCTCGTTCCGCTCCGGTCGGGATGACAGCAGAGAGGCGTCACCTTAGTTCGAGACGACAGCAGAGAGGCGTCACCTTCGTTCGGGATGACAGCGGGTGGAGTTTGGGCGTGACGACAAAGCTGCATCTAATCCCTACTGCCTATTGCCTACTGCCTAATCCCTACTCCCTCCTCCCGCAGCTCTCCCGGATCACGAACTCCCATTCCGCGTCCAGGCGTTTTTCCTCGCCGCTTAAAAGGAGTTTGACCGCGTTGGCCCCCAGCTCCTGCTGGCGGGTGTCGATACTGGTGAGGGCGGGGGAGAGGTAGGGCGCGCAGTACAGGTTGTCGCAGCCGATGATGGACAAATCTTCCGGCAGCTTCAATCCCCGCTTCCGGGCGGCGGCTATGCAGCCCATGGCCACCAGGTCGTTGAGGGCGATGACAGCGGTGGGCCAGTAAGCGGGCAGGAGGGAAGCGAACATCCCTTCCAGCGCCGCTTCGCCGTCCTCGGCGGTGCCGCGGCAGAAGGCGCGGTAAGAGGCGGTGCAGGGCAGTTGGGCTTCCTTTAAACCTTCCAGGTAGCCCACGTCGCGGCGGTTTTCGTCCTGGTCTTCTTCTGTGCCGCCGATAAAGGCGATGCGCTCATGGCCCAGGCCCACCAGATAGCTGACGGCCTGGCGCGTGATGTCCGCCATGGGGTAGGAGATGGCGGGATATTTAAAATAAGATGGAACGCAGCCGATCAGCACGATAGGCATGTATTGCCGCAGCTCTTTCAGCGTTTTCTGCAGGCGTTCCGCCTGCCGGGGCGGAAGATATTCCACGCACACGATCAGACCGTCCAGCCGTCGGTTGGCCAGCGACAGGGCGGGCGGCGCTTCGGTTTCGTCCCCGATCAGGCTCCGCAGGGGAAACAGGCTGATCAGATGGCCCTGATGCCGGGCTTCGTCGTTGGCCCCTGTAAAGATCATGGCGTAATTGGGGTTCAGCAGCTTGGGCAGAATCATCCCCAGGGTGTAGGTCTTTTTGCTGGTCATGCCCTGGGCGATAGCGCTGGGGTGGTAATTGTGGCGGGCGATGGCCGCCTCCACGCGCTTTTTCGTTTCGGCGGACACGCTGCCGCTGCCGCGCAGCACCCGGGATACCGTGGTGATGGACACCCCCGCCTCCGCGGCGATATCGTAGATGGTGCTTCCGGAATTGGACATGGCGGAGGGCTCCTTTCTTAGAGAATAGGGATTAGGGATTAGGGAATAGGAAATAGGGATTAGGGAGTAGGCAGTAGGCAGTAGGCAATAGGCAGTAGGATATAGTGGACACACCTCTCATTTGTCATCCCGACCAAACTCCCCTGCTGTCATCCCGACCGGAATGGAGCGAAAGCGGAATGGAGTGGAGGGACCTGAGAGAAACACAATCGACCAAGCAACAGGATACCCTGCTCCCAGGTCCTCCACTTCGCTCCACTCTCGTTCCGCTTCGGTCGGGAAGACAGAGGGGGCGTTCCACTCACCTTTGCTCGGGATGACAGCGGGGGGCTCGGGATGACAACGCAGCTTACTTACTAACTTACTTTAAAGCGGCTTTGCGGGAGCGCGCATGAAATCCAAATTTCATCGGAACTCTGTACGCCGATTCCTGTACTCTCTTTTCATTCTTTTCGATTATACCAGATAATAAAAAGAACTGCAAGAGAAAAATGAAAGCGTTTTCGTATAAATTTTGTCCTGACCGGAAGAAAGGGACAAAATATGAAATTTTAAAGACATTTCAGAAATGTATTGACAAGCCCATGGAAGAAATGTATAATGAAAGCGCTAACAAACACAACACAGGCGGTGAACGAATATGGACTATCGGGAAACGGCCAACAAAGTGCTCAATATGCTCAAACACGCCGACGGCAACGACCCGTCCAACGGCCATCTGACCATGGACAACTGGGAGTGGCCCACCGGCGTTGCGCTGTACGGCATCTACAAAACCTACCAGCAGAGCGGCGACAAAGCCATCCTGGACTATCTGACCGGCTGGTACGCCGATATGCTGCACCGGGAAAAGCAGCCCCACCGCAACGTGAATACCGTCGCTCCCGTGCTGGCGCTCACCTGCCTGTACGACGAAACGAAGAATCCCGAATACCTCCCCGTGATCGAAAGCTGGATTGACTGGGTGATGAAGGAAATGCCCCGTACCGAGTACGGCGGATTGCAGCACTGCACGGTGTGGAACAAGCATTATCAGCAGCTCTGGTGCGACACGCTGTTCATGGTGGGCCTGTTCCTGGCGAAAGCCGGCATCGTGCTGAACCGGCCCGAGCTGATCGAGGAAGCGGAGTACCAGTTCCTGATCCACATCCGCTATCTGCAAAATAAGGTCAACGGCCTGTTCTACCACGGCTGGACCTTCGACCGCCGCCACAACTTCGCCGAGGCCTTCTGGGCCCGGGGCAACGCCTGGTTCACCGCCGCGGCCATCGAGCTGTACGACATCACCAAGCGGGAAAACGCCGCCATGCGCATGATCAAGTCCGCCTGGCAGGATCAAGCCCTGGCGCTGTGGAAGTATCAGCGGGTGAACGGCTTGTACACCACCCTGATCAACGTGGAGGAATGCTACTGCGAAACCAGTGCCACCGCGGCCATTGCCTATGGCATATTAAAGGGCGTGCGGCTGGGCTGGCTGCCCCAGGAGCAGTACGCGCAAATGGGCCTGCTGTCCGCAAATGCCGTGCTGGATCAGATCGACGAGACCGGCGCGGTGCAGGGCGTATCCGGCGGCACCGGCATGGGCCACGATCTGGAGCACTACAAAAAGATCATCGTCACCCCCACCGCTTACGGCCAGGGCTTGACATTCCTGATGCTGACGGAACTGATGAACGAGGAGTATTGGGGAGAATAGGCAGTAGGCAATAGGCATTAGATTATAGTGTCTGACCTGCATTTCCTAATCCCTACTGCCTACTGCCTAATCCCTACTGCCTAAAAAGAAAGGATGACTGCGTATGAGCACCAAGGCAGCCGAACGGAGAAAGCTCCACGGCACGGGTAAAATGTATTGGCATAAGCTGGGCGCGGATATCAAGCGCGACAAGTGGCTGTACCTGCTGCTGCTGCCGGGCTTGGTTTACTTCATCATTTTCAAGTACCTGCCCATGTTCGGCATCGTGATCGCGTTTGAAAACTACGTGCCCTATTCCGGTGTGCTGGGCAGCCAGTGGGTCGGGTTCAAGTGGTTCGAGTACTTCTTCAAGTTCCCGTCCTGGGTGACGTATCTGACCAATACGCTGATCCTGAGCCTGATGAACATCATCTTCTATTTCCCGGCGCCCATCATCCTGGCGCTGCTGCTGAATGAAATGCGGTCGCTGCGGTACAAGAAGCTGCTGCAAACGCTGCTGTACGTGCCCCACTTCATCTCCATCGTGATCGTGGTATCCATCACGTTCGTCATGTTCGGGCCCTCCGGCATCGTGTACAAGCTGACGGAAGTGGTGCTGGGTCATCCCATCAACTACATGGGCTCCCCCGACACCTTCCGCTGGATGATCATCGGCCAGACGATCTGGAAGGAAACCGGCTGGGGCACCATCATCTTCCTGGCGGCCCTGACCAACGTAGACACCCAGCTGTACGAGGCCGCCATGGTGGACGGCGCGAACCGTCTGCACCGCCTGTGGCATATCACCCTGCCCGCCATCCGCTCCACCATCGTTTTGATGCTGATCCTGCGCATGGGCTCCGTGCTAGATACGGGCTATGACCACCTGATCCTGATGGCCAACCCCCTGAACCGCAAGGTCAGCCAGACCCTGGACGTGTTCGTGTACCAGCAGGGCATTCAGTCCGGCCAGTTCAGCTACGCTTCCGCCATCGGCCTGATGAAGGCCATCGTCAGCGTGACGCTGGTTGTGTCTTCCAACAAGATCGCGCACCTGCTGGGCGAGCAGGGCCTGTACTGAGAAAGGAGGATTTCAGATGGCAGAGCAAGCGTTGACTCCCAAAACCAAAAAGATGATCGAATCCTCCGGCCCGGTGGGCCAGAACGCCACGGTGGGCAGCCGCATCTTCGACGTGCTGAACTATCTGATCGTTTCCCTGATCGCGTTTACCACCATCGTGCCTTTTATCTACATCATCGGCGCGTCCTTCGCCACGGAATACGAAATCGCCACCCGGCCCATGTTCTTCATTCCCCAGGACGTGTCCGTCGCCGCTTACCAGTTCATCTTCTCTTCCAATAAAATCCTGCGCGGCTTCGCCAATTCCATCTTCATCACCGCCGCGGGCACAGCCATCAACCTGTTCTTTACCGTCACCATGGCCTACGCCATTTCCAAGCCCCGGCTGCGCGGCCGCAATTTCTTCCTGAACATGGTCATTTTCTCCATGTTCTTCAGCGGCGGCATGATCCCCGGCTACATCGTGGTGGCCAATATCCTGAACCTGAAAAACACCTTCTGGGCGGTGCTGTTGCCCGGCGCCATCAGCGCGTACAACATGATGATCGTGAAGAATTTCTTCCAGGGCATTCCCCAGGAGCTGGAAGAATCCGCCTCTATCGACGGCTGCACGGACATCGGCGTGCTGCTCAAGATCGTGCTGCCTCTGTCGCTGCCTGTGCTGGCCACCTTCGGCCTGTTCTACGCCGTGGGCCACTGGAACGCTTACTTCGGCGCCATGATCTACATGACCGGCGCGAAGGAAAAATGGCCCTTGCAGGTGCTGCTGCGTGAATTGATCATCATGAGCAACGGCTCCGCGGGCGATATGGCCAACATGGCCGATGACTTCGTCCAGCCCCCTGAACAGTCCGTCAAGATGGCCGTCATCGTGGTGTCCACCGTTCCCATCATGTGCGTGTATCCCTTCCTGCAGAAGTACTTCGTCAAGGGCGTCATGGTCGGCGCGCTGAAAGGCTGATGGAAGGCACAAGGCAGTAGGCAGTAGGCAATAGTTTATAGCGTCCCGTATTTCTTAATCCCTACTGCCTACTGCCTAATCCCTAACCCCTTGGTTATCCGCGGCGCTGAAAGGCCGCTGAACGATAACAAAATTTTAAAGGAGGAAACATCCATGAAGAAACTGGTCGCTCTGTTCCTGGCGCTGGTGATGGTTCTTTCCCTGGCGAGCTTCGCCGCGGCCGAAGAACCGTTTGAAATCAGCGTCCTGCTGCCCGAATTCCCCGCTGACATCGACTTTGTCAACGACTTCGACAGCAACCCCGTGCTGCAGAAGATTTGCGAACTGTCCGGCGTGAAGCTGAATATCCAGTGGGGCGCCAACTCCACCTACGCTGAAATTTTCAGCACCACCCTGGCGGACAAGAATCCCCCCATGCTGGTCTCCGCCACCAACGCCCGTGATCCCCAGGTCATCAACTCCGCCCGTGCCGGCGCGTTCTGGGATATCACCGACGCGATCCATGATACCGAAAACTATCCCAACCTGGCCCTGGGCAATGAAGGCGTGTACGACAACATCGCCATTGACGGCCATGTGTACGGCATTTATCGTTCCCGCGCGTTCCCCCGCGGCGGCATCTACTATCGCCTGGACATCGCCAAGGAAGTTGGCTTTGACCGCGAAGTGAAGACGATTGACGATCTGACCGAACTGGCTGAAAAGCTGGCTGGCTACAGCGCCGATACCTATGCCCTGAATATGTGCTCCTACACCGCCGGCACCATCAGCGTGATCACTGTGGCCATGGGCGCTCCCAACACCTGGGGCGTGGACGAGAACGGCGATGTCTATCCCGCTCACAAGTCTCCCGCCTACAAGGCTGGCCTGGACTGGCTGCGTCATCTGTACGAAATCGGCGGCATCGATCCCAACTTCGCCCAGATTTCCACCTCTGACTGGGATAACATCGAGCGCACCGGCAAAGCCTTCATGCGCTTTGACTGCCTGGACAACGCCCATCGTCAGCAGGAATGGTTTGAAAACAACGCCGGCGCGACCGAACAGGTCTTCCAGTCTGTCGGCCCCGTGGCCAAGGCGGACGGCTCTGTCACCGTATGGCCCCAGAATCCCGGCTTCGCTGGCGAAATCCTGCTCATGAAGAGCGCTATCTCCGAACAGGATCTGCCCAAGGTGCTCAAGTTCCTGGATTGGTGCAACACCTCCGAGGGCCAGACCCTCATCAATGCCGGTCTGGAAGGCCTGACCTATGACGTGGACGAAGACGGCCTGCGCTATGTGCCCGATGAAAAGGCCGATGAATACGGCAAGAACGAAAAGATGTACCACAACAACATCAACCAGCTGGGCATGGGCGTTGCGGGCAACATCGAGAACCCCAAGGCTCGCGTGAACCGCGGCTACAGCGAACTGCGTCAGCGCTATGAAGACCTGAACCTGGAGCTGGCTCCTTACGCTGTGCTGAACCCCTGCTATCCCTTCGTGAGCGAGACCTACACTGCCTTCGGCGCTCAGTTGGATCAGATCATCTCTGACGCCGCCGTGCAGTACATCGCCGGTCTGATCGACGAAGCGGGCCTGCAGGCTGCCTGGGATGACTGGGCTGCTCAGGGCGGCGACGCGATCACCATGGAATACAACGAAGCCTATCACGCTGCGCAGTAATTCCAAAAACAGAATCAATGGGCTGCCGCTTTCATCTTGAGGGCGGCAGCCCTCTCTATGCGGAGGAACATATGAACAAGGTATACACCTGCTATCCCGGCGGGAAACACAAGGCCCTCACCATGAGCTACGACGACGGGCGCACCTATGACCGGCAGCTTGTGGATATTTTTAACAAATACGGCATCAAGGGCACATTCCACCTGAACAGCGGCTTCCTGGGCGACGATAAGCATATCGCCCCAGAAGAAGTGAAAACCCTGTACGTGGGGCATGAGGTATCCTGCCACACCGTCACGCATCCCACCATTGCCCGCTGCCCGCTGCCCGAGGTAGCCCAGGAGGTGCTGGAGGACCGGCGCGCGCTGGAAGCGCTGTGCGGGTATCCCGTGCGGGGCCTGAGCTATCCCAATGGTTCGCTGAGCAAGGAAATCGAAGCGCTGCTGCCCGCCTGCGGCATCAAGTATTCCCGGGTGGTGGGATCGAGCGACAGCTTCGCCCTGCCCGAAAATCCCCTGCGCTGGCAGGCCACCTGCCATCATAACCACCGGTTGATGGAGTTGGGGGAACAATTCCTGGGGCTGTTCAAGCGCCAGTATCTCTATCTCATGTACGTCTGGGGCCATAGCTATGAATTCAACGATAAGGACAATTGGGACCTGATCGAAGGCTTCTGCAAAATGATGGGCGGCAAAGAGGATATTTGGTACTGCACCAATATCCAGTTTATCGACTATATGGAGGACGCCGCCAGATTGCAGTTCTCCGCCGATAATTCCTTCGTCCGCAACCCCAACGCCCAGGATATTTGGATTTCCGTCAATGATAACGAGCCCATTGCCGTCCCGGCGGGAGAGACGGTTGTGCTGAGTGAGTGATGAATAAAAGGGCACTTTAATACACTTGGGGGTTGCGCTGGGGCTATTCGCCCCAGACCCCAACCAGGGTCCTGTGGACCCTGGACCCGCAATTGGGGAAATTACGTTGTCGGGAATATCAACGACCTCCGCCTGCCGCGCTGGGGTTACGGAAAGTTTGTGGGCTTCTGGCCCAGGAAAGCCTGGGAAAATCCGAGGGGGAAAGTAAACTTTCCCCTGCGGATTATTCCCTGGCTTTCCCCGGATGCAAAGCATCCGGGTTGGCGGCTTCGCCGNNNNATGCTGCTTCCGCTATTGAGGTCCAGGAGATGAAATCTCCTGGTGCAGGTGCACGAGGGCCGCATAGGCCCTCGCCCCGTAGTGTATTAAAGTGCCCAACAAACAACAAAGAAGGAGTTTCTATGAAAATCTACAAAGACCCCATCACCGGGTATGAAATCCGGAAATACACCGACGGGCCGGAGCGCAATTCTAAGCTGTACTTCACCTGCGAAAACTTTTCCCTGGACGACCAATACTTTTTCTTCATGAAAAACTCCATGCAGAAGGAGCTGGGCGGCGGATGCTACAAGGCCAACGTGGAAACGGGCGAACTGATCCAGGTGACCAATGACGAATACCGGGGCTTTGCCACCGACCGGGAAAAGAACATCGGCTACACCTGCAAGAACGACACCGAAGTCTATGCCGTTGACCTGACCACCAATGAAATGACCAAGGTGGGCGACCTCCCCAAGGGCGGCCAGATCACAGGGCACCTGACCGCCGCCAATACCGGGCGAATCGCGTGCAGCTATCATCTGGCGAACAAGTATTACGCCCTGGTGATTCTCGACCCCGGCAAGGAAGCGGAGATCGTGTACCAGTCCGACTACCGGCTGGGCCACGCGCAGATCTGCCCCACCGACGAAAACCTGATTTTCTACATCCACGAAACCGAGGGAGACGCCTTCCAGCGCACCTGGATGTTCGATGTGAAGGAGCGCTACGTCCGACCCTACTACGTGGAGCATCCCAGCGAGTGGATCACCCACGAGGTGTGGGCGGCGGACGGAAGCGAAATGGCGCTGATGAAGCTGGACCCCGCGGGCTTTGTGGACGGAAGCAAGGGGGAGACCCACACCGGCAATATCATCATCGGCGATAAGGACGGGCGGCATTTTGACGTAGCGGCCACGGAAACCCAGCTGCTGCATCCCTGCCTGAGCCGGGACAAGAAATGGCTCTGCGCCGACCGCATCAGCTACCTGGGCACTCGGATTCAAGAGGGCGTGGTGTTGATCGAAAGGGCGACCCGGAAGGCCAAGTTCATCGCTTCCACTGGTTTCTGCAAAACCGGAGCCGACCACCAGCATCCCTCCTTCAACCGCAAGGGCGATCAGATCCTGTTCTCCAACCCCGACGAGAACGGCATCGCTCAGGTGTGCGTGATCGACCTGCATCAGGTCTGGAAGGACTGGTGATCGCCATGCCCACCATTTGGATCATCGGTGATTCCACGGTAGAGGACAACAAGCCGCCGTTCCGGGGCTGGGGCTGGGCGCTGCCGGAGTTTGTTCGGGATGGCGTGACGGTAAAAAACCACGCCCTCAGCGGCCGCAGCAGCAGAAGTTTTTGGGAAGAAGGATTATTCGCTCCCGTTGCCGAACATATAACGGCGGGAGATATGCTGCTCATCCAGTTCGGCCATAACGACGAAAAGGACGACGAGCGCCACACCGACCCGGATTCCACCTATCCCGAACACCTGATGCGGTATGTGAACGCCGCCCGGGAAAAAGGCGCCCTGCCCGTGCTGCTGACTTCAGTGTCCCGGCGGTTCTTTTCCGAGCCCACCAGCCTGATGTACACCCATGGCGAATACCCCCGCGCTGTGCGGGAACTGGCGAAGAAAGAAGGCCTGCCCCTGTGCGACCTGGAAGCGGACAGCCGGAAGCTGTATCTTTCCCTGGGTCCGGAAAAGACGGCGGAGCTGTTCGTGCGCCTCGCCCCCGGTGAAAACCCCGATTTCCCCGACGGCCATGACGACAAAACCCACTTCAATGCCTTCGGAGCGGAAAAGATCGCGGAGCTGGTGGTGGAAGAACTGAAAATGTGGAGCCGCTGCGCGGACTATTTGAAATGAGCATGCCTCCCCAATCCATCAAACAGATGAAGCGTCAGAAAGGATGAGCGAACCGCAAAGCGGTTGCGCGTGTCGGCGGGCCCTGTAGGGATGCACGCCGACCATCCAAAAAGAAAGGATGAGCGAACCGCAAAGCGGTTGCGCGTGTCGGCGGGCCCTGTAGGGATGCACGCCGACCATCCAATAAAGAAAGGATGATTTTCCCATGCGGCGTCAAAGCGGTATCCTGCTGCACATTTCTTCCCTGCCGGGGCCGGACGGCATCGGCAGCCTGGGCAAGGAAGCCTACCAGTTTGCGGATTTTCTGCACGCGGCCAATATGTCCATCTGGCAGGTGCTGCCGATGGGGCCGACGGGCTATGCGGAATCGCCTTATCAGTCCACCAGCATTTTTGCCGGCAACCCCCTGCTGATTTCCATTGACAAGCTGGCGGAAAACGGCTGGCTGGATCTGTCGGACGCAGAACGGTTCGTGCCGACTGATTTGAACCAGGTGGATTTTCCTTCGGTTCAGGAATACAAGTGGGCGCTGCTGCGCAAGGCGTTTGCCGCCTCCGAACGGAAGCTGAAAAAAGCCATTCAGCAGTTCGCCGACGAGAACGACTGGCTGCGGGACTTCGCGCTGTTCACGGCGGTGAAGAATCACTTCGACAAGACCATGTGGACGAAGTGGCCCGACAAGGCCATCATGATGCGGGAGCCGAAGGCGATTGAAAAGTATACCAAAAAGCTGGACAAGGAAATCCGGTTCCATATGTGGTGTCAGTACGTGTTCGCCCAGCAGTGGTATGCCCTCAAGGAATACTGCAACGGCCTGGGCATCCAGCTCTTTGGCGACATGCCCATTTACGTGGCTGAGGACAGCGCCGACACCTGGACCAAACCCGAGGTGTTCCAGCTGGACAAGGACCGGGTGCCGCGGCGTATTGCGGGCGTGCCGCCGGATTACTTTTCCGAGGACGGCCAGCTGTGGGGCAATCCCCTGTACCGCTGGAGCTACCTGAAATCCAAGGGCTACGACTGGTGGGTACGCCGCATGGCGCACATGGGCAAAATGTACGACATCATCCGCGTGGACCACTTCATCGGCTTCGCCAATTATTTCTCCGTGGCCCACGGCGCGCCCAACGCCCGGGGCGGACACTGGGTCATCGGCCCCGGCGAGGAGCTGTTTAAAGTCTTGAATAAGAAGCTGCCCGGCCTGAACATCGTGGCGGAAGACCTGGGCGCGGTGAATGACCGGGTGCGCGAGGTGATCGCCTTCACCGGGTATCCGGGCATGAAGGTGCTGTCCTTTGCTTTCGGCGCGGATGATTCCAACGTGCATATCCCCGAGAACATCCCGGAAAACACCGCCTATTACACCGGCACCCACGACAACGTGACCGCCCTGGCCCGGGTGAAAAACTGCACGAAGAGCGAGCTGAAATCCGCCAAGGAAATCACCGGCTTCAAGGAAATCGACGACGCGCCCTGGGCGTTCGTGAAAACCGTGTATGCCAGCAAGGCGCGCATCGCCATGGCGGCCATGCAGGATATTCTGGGGCTGGACGACTGGGCCACCATGAACCGCCCCGGCACCATCGGCGGCAACTGGCTGTGGCGCATGAAGCCCGGCGCGGCGACGCCCGCATTGGCCCGGAAGCTGAAAAAGCTGAATCAGGAATGCAAGCGGCAGGTTGAGGAAGAATAATCTTCGGAAAATCGTTTGCGAATTGGAGGAGTTTTCCATGATGTATCCGTTTATGACCCTTAACGACGATACGGAAATCACCAATTCGGAGATGAAGCCCGATGGGCGGGTGAAGGTATATATCGAAACGCCGGATGAAAAGGACGGCTTTCACAACGCCGTTTGCTGGCTTCCGCAGTATCAGTGGGAAAAGGTTACGGGGTATTCCGAAGCGGAAATGACGTATTTTAAAAAGCTGATCAGAGAACAGGCACAATTTATTCTTCAAAAAGTTCGCTGAATGATTAGAAATTGAAATGCTATACCCTCTTTATGGCTTTCTTGGAAGGGGGTGCGGGGGAAACCGTTCTTTGGCCTCCAAAGAACGGTTTCCCCCGCAAAAAGGAGACGCAGACATGAGCAGATTAGGCGATTTGATTCGTTTGGAGCGCACTCGCCAGGGGCTGACCCACAAGCAGGTGGCCCGGAAGTGCGGCGTGAGCGACAAGTATCTGATGGAAGTGGAGGCGGGCACCCGCATCATCGCGGACGACCAGGCCCGGCGCATCCTGAAATCCATGGGCATGACCGAGCACACCGAGGCGGATTTCACCCTGGACGACATTGCCGCCACGGTGGATTTGCAGTCTGCTGTGCCGCAGCTGACCCGCGCCGCGGAAGCGAAAAAAGCGCCCGCCAAAGCGACGAAGGAAGCCGAGGCCGTGGCGGAAAGCGACCCCGGCGTGGCGGGCTCCATCTGGCTGGACGCGCTGTCCGGCGTGCTCAAGCACGTACCCATTTACAACGCCGTGATGAAGGAGGTGGGCCACCGCCTGCTGCCCATCACCAACGGCAAAATCGAAGGCGCGGCTCCGGACAAGGTGTTCTATTTCATGGCCCCGGACAACGGACTGCGGGGCTTCCGGGTACAGCGGGGGGATTTGCTTTTGGTCGTTCCCGCCCAGGCCGCGGTGGACGGCGCCATCATGCTGCTGCAAACGCCCCAGGGCCGCGTGCTGCGTAAGGTCAAGCGCGTCAACGATTACCAGGCCATGCTGCAAAAATACGACGAAGCCTTTGAAAGCGAAATCAAGAACTTCAACGAGCTGACTTTCGTTGGCCGCTGCGTGCGCCTGGAAGCGGAGCTGACGTAAGAACATGGAGTTGCTGAGGGGAACCGCTCTTTGGAGGCCAAAGAGCGGTTCCCCTCAGACTCCCTTCCGAGAAAGCCGTAAAAAGGGCTCATTTTATTGTCAATTATCTGATTAATAGAGGAGGAAATATGAGCGCAAAGCCGATCCTATGGATCGTGATTCCCTGCTACAACGAGGAACAGGTGCTGCCCATCACCGCGCCGATGTTTCTGAACAAGCTGAAAGCATTGGCCGACGCCGGAAAGATCAGCAAAAACAGCCGGGCGCTGTTCGTCAACGACGGGTCAAAAGACAGAACCTGGGAGATTATCTGCGACTTGGCGAAGCAGGACGAGCACTATATTGGCATCTGCCAGAGCCGCAACCGGGGCCATCAGAACGCCGTGCTGGCGGGTCTGATGGAAGCCAAGGACAAGTGCGATATTACCATCTCCATCGACTGCGACGGTCAGGACGACATGAACGCCATGGACCAGATGGTGGACGAATACCTGGCTGGGTGCGAGGTGGTGTACGGCGTGCGTTCCAAGCGGGAAACGGACACCTGGTTCAAGCGCACCACTGCCGAAGGGTTCTACAAATTCATGAACCTGATGGGCGCGGAGGTGGTCTTCAACCATGCGGATTACCGCCTGGTGAGCAGCCGCGTG
Organism: uncultured Eubacteriales bacterium; assembly: GCA_902801765.1. Taxonomy (GTDB): domain Bacteria; phylum Bacillota; class Clostridia; order Christensenellales; family Aristaeellaceae; genus RUG563. Next base: position 54,976 of record CADCJO010000005.1, on the reverse strand, counting down.
CTGAACTGCTTTGCGGACTATGAGGAAGTGAATATCTTCCTGCGCGGCATGTTCCCGCTGGTAGGGTTCAAGAGCACCAGCGTGTATTACGAGCGCGCCGAGCGCATCGCGGGGGAGAGCCATTACCCGCTGAAAAAAATGTTGGCCCTGGCCTTCAACGGCATCACCAGCCTGTCCGTCAAGCCCATCAATATTATCGCCGGGACGGGGGTCATCGTCAGTCTGCTGGGCGTGATCATCGCCATCTGGGCTATCGTGGAAGCATTCAGGGGCAACACCATGGCAGGCTGGACATCGACCGTGTGCATTATCTGCCTGCTGGGCGGGATGCAGCTCGTCAGCCTCGGCATCATCGGCCAATACATCGGCAAAACCTACCTGGAAACCAAGCGCCGCCCGCGCTATATTATCAGCGAACGCACCTGGGAAAGCAAAGACAGGCATTGGATCGAAGAAGATCAACAATAAAATCAATATCAGACAATCTACGCCCTTGACAAGCAGGGGCGTTTTGTATATAATAATATATGAACAGTTGTTCAAATGAAAGGATGATCAACGTGGGCAAACACGATGAACGGGAAGTCGGGGGTTCCGTTGATACGGGCGAGGACATCCATCCCGACCTGATTTCTTCTGTCAACGAAGATATGCCGGACGAGGAATTGCTTTATGACCTGGCGGAGCTGTACAAAGTATTTGGCGACACCACGCGCATCAAAATCCTGTATGTGCTGTTTGAGGCGGAGATGTGCGTGGGGGATATTGCCGAGCTGCTCAATGCCAGCCCCTCGGCGGTGTCGCATCAATTGCGAGTGCTGAAAGCCAACAAGCTGGTCAAGTTTCGCCGGGAGGGCAAGACGGTGTACTATTCCCTGGCCGACGACCATGTGCGCACCATCATCGGAATGGGGATGGAACACCTCTGTGAGTAGAACGTGCAGAGTTCAGAGCACAGAGTTCAGATGATAATGACTGATATATCCAACGCTGATTGAATGGAGGGCAAACAAATGAGCTGCAAGCATTGCCATCATGACCACGAGGAAGAACATGAACACGAGCATGAACATGGACATTCGCACGAACACGGCCATGAACACGGCGGGGAAGGCGAAAACCGCAAGGTCATGCTGATCCGCATCGGCGTCAGCGCGGTGCTGCTGCTGATCGGGTGGCTTGCACCGCTGCCGGAATGGCTGAAAATCGTGTGCTTCGCGGCGTCCTATCTGGTGGTGGGTTATCAGGTGGTGATCGAGGCGGTGAAGAGCATTCTGCGCCTGGAGCCGCTGGACGAAATGTTCCTGATGACCGTGGCCAGCGTCGGCGCGTTCTGCCTGGGGGATTATGCTGAGGGCGTGGCAGTGATGCTGCTGTACCAGATCGGCGAATTCTTCCAGGACTATGCCGTGGATCAGAGCCGGGATTCCATCGCGGAACTGATGGATATTCGCCCCGACTCCGCGAACGTGGAACGGGAAGGCCTGGTGGAAACCATCCTGCCCCAGTATGTGCAGGTAGGGGAGACCATCGTGGTGCGCCCCGGCGAAAAGGTGCCGCTGGACGGAACGGTCATCGAGGGCGATTCTTCCCTGAATACCCTGGCGCTCACCGGCGAAAGCGCGCCTCGGCACGTAAAGAAGGGCGATGCGGCCCTGAGCGGCTGCGTGAACCTGAACGGGCTTTTGCGAATTCAGGTCACCCACGCTTACGAGGATTCCACCGTGGCCCGCATCCTGGAACTGGTGGAGCACGCGGGGGAAAACAAATCCCAGGCGGACCGGTTCATCACCCGTTTTGCCCGCGTCTACACCCCCGTGGTGGTGGCGCTGGCGGTGCTGGTGGCGATTGTCCCCCCGCTGTTTTTCGGCGGGGATTGGAGTCAGTGGATCACCTCGGCTCTCACCTTCCTGGTCATCTCCTGCCCCTGCGCGCTGGTCATTTCCGTGCCCCTTACTTTTTTCAGCGGCATCGGCGGCGCGTCCCGGCGGGGTATCCTGGTGAAGGGAGCCGGATATCTGGAAACCTTAGCCAAAGCGGATACTGCTGTATTCGATAAGACCGGCACGCTGACGAAGGGTAGCTTTGCCATCGCTTCCGCCGAAGCAGTGAAGGGCAGCAAAGAAGACTTGATCGTCCTGGCTGCCGCTGCCGAGCGGTTCAGCACCCATCCCATCGCGGAATCCCTGCGGCAGGGGTGCCAGAAGGACATTTCCGCCTGGACAGTGGAGGACGTGGAGGAAATCCCCGGTCACGGTGTGCGGGCGAAGGTGAACGGAAAAGCCGTGTCTGTCGGCAACGCCCAGCTCATGGAACGGGAGGGCGTCAGTTATGCGCGCGGCAATCAGGTCGGTACCGTGGCGCATGTGTCGGCGGATGGGGAATACCTGGGATATATCGTGATTGCCGACACCGTGAAACCCGGTTCTGCCGAGGCGATTTCGGAGCTCAAGCGCCTGGGTGTTCGTAAAACCGTTATGCTCACCGGCGACAGCCGCAGCGTAGCCGAAGCGGTGGCTCGGGACGTGGGCGTGGACGAAATGCACGCCGGCCTCCTGCCGGACGAAAAGGTGGGCGAGGTGGAACGGCTGCTGAAGGAGCGCGGCGAAAACGGCGCTTTGATCTTCGTGGGCGACGGCATCAATGACGCGCCCGTGCTGGCCCGGGCGGACATCGGCGTGGCCATGGGCGCGCTGGGCAGCGACGCGGCCATCGAAGCTGCCGACGTGGTGCTGATGGACGACGATCCGCGCAAGCTGGCTTCCGCCATCCGCATTGCCCGCAAGACCCGCACGATCGTACGGCAAAACGTGATCTTCTCCCTCGGTGTGAAGCTTCTGGTCATGGTGCTGGGCGTGCTGCATCTGGCGCCCCTCTGGGCGGCCGTATTCGCCGACGTGGGCGTGTGCTTCCTCGCCATCCTCAACGCCATGCGTGCCATGAAGGCCGCGGACAAAGAAAAGTAAACAGCAAAACGCCGCAGCGGTTTTGTCAGCTGCGGCGTTTCTCATGTTCAGTCTTCTTTTTCTGCTTCTTCGATTTCCTGTTCCGCACGGATGACGCGCACCCGGGCCCATTCGATGCGGCGGTCCTCGATGGTTTCCACCTGGATTTCGACTGTGTCGGCCTGGCCTTCCTCGGGAGCTTCGCCATCCTCGGTGGCATACAGGGTCAGGCTGGGGGTGGAGCCGTCCTCGGGGATGGAACGGAAGCGGCTGAAAATCAGGCCGCCCAGGGTGTCGTAATCTTCATCTTCCGGCAGGGTTACGTTCAATTCCTTCGCCACGGTTTCCAGGTCGGCGGAACCGCTGATGCGCCAGGTATCGTCGCCCAGGGGCTGAATCTCCGTTTCGGCGGCGGGATCGAATTCGTCATAGATGTTGCCCACGATTTCTTCCAGCAAATCCTCCATCGTCACGATGCCGCTCATGCCGCCGTACTCGTCCACCACGATGGCAATGTGGGTTTTTACGTGCTGCATGTTGCGCAGCAGCACTTCGGCGGGCACGGTTTCGGGAACAAAGTATGCGTCGCGCAGCAGCGATTTCAAGGATTTGGGCTTGCTTTCGCTCATGTTGAGCAGGTATTGCCGCGTGGACAGAACGCCGATAATATCGTCAATATCGTCGTTGTAAACGGGGAAGCGGGACAGGCCGCTTTCCTTGATCGTATCCAGGATGGTTTCCTGGTCGTCGCCGATCCAGATGGAGGTCACGTCGGTGCGGTGGGTCATGCAGTCGGCGGCGGTCAGGTCGCCGAACTCGAACACGTTCTTGATCATGTCCCGCTCATTGCTTTCGATGGCGCCGGACTCCCCGCCAATGTCCACCATGGCGCGGATTTCCTCCTCCGTCACTTCCTCGTCCTTCGCGTGGGGGTCGATGCCAAACAGGCGCACGACGCCGCGGGCGGCCCACTGCTCCAGCAGGGTAAAGGGCGTCATGGCGCGGGTGACGAAGGAAATCACAGGCTGCAGGGCCAAAACGATGTCATCCGCCCGGCGCTTGCCGATCTTCTCCGGCGTCAGCTTGCACAGCGTCATGATCACCAGCGCCGCGATCAGACAGAATACCACGGCAGCCCCCGCGAAGGGCAGGCCCATATACTCAAACAGCTGCACGCCCCATACGCCGAAGAACAGCAAAAACAGCGTACGCAGGCCCCGCAGGGCGATCACAGGTTCAGGATTTTCCAGATACGGCAGCAGCTTTTTCGCCCGTCCATTCCCGTCCTGAGCGGCTGCGCGGAGCTTGCTGTCGTTTGCGTGCGTCAGCGCCGCCTGGCACAGCGCCAGCAGAGCGCAAAGCAGCATCAGTCCAATTTCAATCAACCATCGGCCAATCGGGTCGTCCAAATACATTCCCTCCAGTTTTGCGTGGGTTGGAAAAGGGAGCCCCCTTTCCTGCGGAGATTATAACACGGAACACGGGCAAATGCAATTCCCGCGGAGATGATTCGGACGATGCTGAAAGGACGCTTTAACGCTATCACACAAGTTGGAAAAACGCAACCATCCCCCCGTAGAAGCGACGAAGCGCCCGGAAAACCTGCCCTTGGGTGATTGGTGATCATTGATGGAAGGACGCTTGTTTGGAATCGCAGGCAATTTGATCCTGGGGAAATCCTGTTGGGCTGATTTCCACCTGATACAGCCGGTATACGGCTTCCTTTCCTCTTTCGCCCGCGCCCGGCACATCGGGCAGGCGTATGTTTTTCAGCTCTGTTTCCAGCGTTGGCCCGGTGCGGCTTTCTCCCGTGCGCAGGGTCAGCCTTTCCACCGTGCGGCAGGGAGAAATAGGCATGTAATCCCCGCTGTCCGTTCCGTTTACGCTGGCGGACACCCGCTTTTTGCGGCAATCTATTTTGATCACAATGTCCAGCAGGTCTCCGTTTTGATACGCCGCGATGGGCCATTGGCCGCCTCCGCCCCGCAGAGCGGCCTGTCCGTCCCGCCGAAGCAGAAGCCTGACGGCGTTCATGCCCTTCCCGTCGGATACCTCGATGTGCATTTCCCCGTTTTCCAGGCCCTGGACGGATAAAAGCAGGCGCAGGCAGGCGGTTTCCCCCTCCTGAAAAACACGGATGGCCTTGGCGTAATCCCAGGCATCGCTTTGGCGCAGGGTCAGGGCCCCGTCCTCAATGCCCACCCTTGACCATTGGGGAGAATAGATGTGCCAGCGCTCCGGAAAGGGGCCGGACATTTGGGAAAACACCTCCCGCACGGGTCGGTCTTCCCGCCATTCCAGCCGGGGAGGCAGCCGTAGTACCCAGATATCCTCCTTGTTCATGGAATAGGCAAGCCAGGTGTACCCGTCCGGGGAATCGTCGTTGCCCGGCATGATGCCCCGAACATACTGGGGGCCAAAATCCTTCAAGTAGCCGCCGTAGCGCATGGGCGGCACCTCGCCGCATACGCAGGCAAGATGGCTGTAGTTATACCCATCCTCCGACACAATGGCCGCCAGGGGCCAGCGGTGCTGTCCATCCGGCGATGGGTTGTATACAATGGCGTACCGCCCGTCACCGGTTTTCAGCATGGCGCACTTGCCTGTGGCGGTAAACAGTCCGTCCATTCTTTCGGGTTCCGACCAGGTGCCGCCGTGATCCTGGCTGACGGCAGTAAGGCCCATTTTACCAATGACGCCCACACGGCCGTCCGGAAGCGGGCAAAAGGAGGGGGCTTTTATGTTCTTTAACGGGAAAAAGGCTTCGTCCAGCCGCTCCTCCTCCCACCAGGCCCCCGTGGCCAGACCGTCTGCCAGCAATTCCTGGCAGGCGGCCACAAAGTCCCTGTCCTCGCTTTCTTCAAAAAACCGATAGGGAAAATGCTCCTTTTTCCAGCCTGCCTTTTCATTGACCCGCAGCACGAAAACTTCGCCCAGGCTGCCATCCTCAAAAATCCTGCGCGCCACCCGGCCCATGCCCCAGCCTGAATTGGGGGCAATATGAATGTTTGGCGACACGCCGTGAAAGGTCATGGCCAGCAGCACACCCCCAGAGGAAAGATAAAAGCCCATGCGGTGGTGCACCACTGTTTTCGCGTCCGGGGGCAGACTGTCCGCCCCTTTGCCCCGGTAGACGCCCTGAGGCACCGGGATCTCCGGAAAAAGGAGGCGGGGAGCAGCCCAGGAAAACCCGTTGCCGCTCTCCGTCAGCATCACGCGGCCCAGGCCGTCGTGCTCATGCACCGGGCTGGTCAGGTACATCAGATACAGCTTTTTTTGCCACCTGCACAGCATGGGGGCGTGATTATAGGTAAAAGAAAGCCCCTGGCTTTGCTCCGGGTGCTCCCGGTTGGCCCGCATCACCTGAATATTCTGAGCGCCGATAATGGGCCGAAGCGCTCCGTCGTGGAAGCGCGTGTCGGCGTTTTCTTCTCCGATATAGCGAAAATGCGCCATGGTGTCACCGCCTTTTTATCCGTTTTCCTCCGCGGCAGGCTTTTCCTCAGGATAAGGAAAGAGGAAAACCGGTTCCCTGCCGCTGCCCTGATAACATAGCTTCCCGTTCGCAAACACGGCGTACCCCGCGGGATAGGGATAGCGCAGCCCGTCTTTCTTTTGGTAGTACACATCCACGCTTGTTCCCCGCACGTGCAGGTTCAGCAGGGAAAAATAGCTTCTTTCCGTTCGCAGCGGGTGAAAGACCACGCCTTTTTCCGTTGGCTCGATGCCCGCCAGATGGCGAACGATTAAGTCGATATAGAATGAATGGAAGTAATCCGCCTCTTCGCTCAGCGGGGCGCCAGTTTTGCTGTCATAAAATTCCACCAGGCAAGGCACGGCGGAATCACCCGCCCGGAAATGCTCCAGGGTATATTCCGTCAAATGCTTTTCAAAGGCCGCGTCATAGGCGTGCCCGTATTTTTTGGATTGCCTGGCCAGGGCGTCTAAGGCGATGCCGGTGGTATAAGGCCAGGAGGGTCCGTTCCACATGCAGCCGTGGGGGCCTTTGAAATAATTCCCCCGCCAGCCGCCGTTGGAGGAAAACACCGGGCAGTCCGACGCGCAGGAGGCAAAGCCGGAGCCCAGGGAGAAATAATGCGGGCTCAGCAGATACTCCAGGATGGGCAGATGCGCTTCCTCCGTCATATCCGCCCACAGGGGATAGATGGCCACGATGTTTTTCACATAGGCCTTTTCATCCGTTTCATGGTGGAGATCATAGAAACATCGGGAGGGGCCGTCCCACATTTTTTCCAGAATATCCCTTTTGATTTTCAGCGCTTCCCCAGCAAAATACTCTTCGTCCCCGTCCCGGAGGACGCGGCACAGCCGGGAAAGGCCTGTAAAGTTCAGATAGGTATAGACGGATCGGTCCACTCGCTTGAGGGGAGTGTAGCCTTCCCGGGCGGGGCGGACGGAGGCGGGAAAACAATCCTGGGTAAAGAACCAGAAGCTGGGCTGGTATTCCTTGCCGGTCAGGGCGTGGGTGCGCTCGATTTGGAGAGCGTCGCCCTTGCGGGTACGTTCATATACGTTCCGGGCGTCTCGCTTGAACGCGGGCAGCACAGCCCGGATGAACGCGGCGTCCCCGGAAACCAGATAATACTGGTACAGCGCCCATGCGGCGAAATGGGCGTATTCTTTTTGGCAGGCGTCCACGCTGGTAACGGCGAACACACCGTTTTCATCCATACAATGGATCAGGGCCCCGAGCGCGTCCCGGGCGGCCTGGCCATCCTTGGTCCAGCGGGCGTCCATCGCCTGCAGAGGCACGGATAGGGGAATCACCCGGGAAAACTCCCAGCCCGAGGCTTGACAGGGCGTTTTCTCCATGCGGTGACTGCGCCCTTCGTACAGACAGCGGCCGGGCAGACGGCCCAGGCCCGGCTCCGCCAAGTTCTTCCGCATCAGGTAAAACCGGTAGTACCAGCAGGCGGTGAGCTGCCGGTCTTCACATTCAAAATCCGGCACGCTGTCCAGCCAGCGCGCGTTCTCATGGGCTTTTTTATCCATCAGCCCCTGAGGGTCCTCCTCCTTAAGCAGGGCGGAAAGCCTGCGCGCCAGTTCGCTTTCTTCCCCGGAAAGGCCCACCGCCGCGGCCAGCAAAAAGACGCGCTTTTCCCCGGGGCCGATGGTCAATTGTCCATTGCTCCAGGAAGCGGTGCTGCCTGCCAGCATCACGGGGGAAACGCCGTGGAGACAGACGGGAAAGCGATAGGGAACCCCCAAAGCGGCTCCCTCCGGCAGGCAAAGCTCCAAGGTGAGGGGCTTGTCCCCTTTGTTTTCCCAAACCTGGCAGGACAGGGCTTCGTCCTCCCAGGTGATGAGCTTTCTTTCAAAAAAGGTATAATCGCCTCTCCGGGCATCGACGCGGCTTTCGTTCACCCGCCACTGCACCCGCGCGGGGGAAAACGCGCCTTCTTCCTCTCCCGCGAAGCGCACGGAAAAAAGCAGGGGAAGATTCATTTTGTGAATAAAATCCACCCTGCCGGAAAACCCCGGCGCGCCGTCCAGGTAATCTACCCACAGCCGTTTCCCCGTGGGGCCAAGCATCCATTTGTCGGGATGGCCCGGCAGGGTGCGGCTGCAGGAGGAAAGAAGCCGCACAATGTCCGCCCGCATGCAGGGTCGCCTCCATGCCGTTACTCTCTTTCAGTCCGCCGGGGAGATGAGCAGAATCCAGTCGTTCTGGTCACAGCGCCGGTCCGGCGGGGTGAAGCACACGTTTTTCCGGGATGGGTTTTTTCCCAGATAGCTTTTCCCGCCGGATACGGGATCGAACCACCAGGCATCAGTTTCACCAAGAGCGCTGGTATCCACGGAGAAGGGCTTTCCGGTATAGGTATAGACGCAGAGCGCGCAGTCCGTTTTCAGCGCCAGGTTGTATTCGTACTGTGTGCCCGTATTGCTGACCAAATACTCCTGGGCCGGTTCGCCGGTTTGCCAGTGGATATCCTCCATCAGGCGGCGGACGTGGGTCATCTGCATACTGCCCGGATTGTGCAGCGCTTCCTGCCAGGTTTCAAAAACGCCGAAAGCGCCTTCTTCCGTTCCCTGCCAGAACTGCATGATGGCGTTGCTGCCGTAGGTGAATCCCGCCGCTCCCGCCAGCAGCGACCAATAGGCGTAGCGCCGCACGTCCCGGGTTTGCCAATAGGGCTGGGCAGGATCGTGCAAGCCCTGGAGGATAAACTCGTAGCTGGGTTCCCCGTCCAGCGTCGGGCGCACAGGGGTCAGCGCCCGGTCGTGCTGCACATAGCGGTAATTGTCTTCTCCTACATAGGTTTCCGCGTCCACCTTATCGTCCCATTGGTTCAGCTTGATCTGGTCATACCGCCGGTGGCCGGACTGGAACAGATGGAAATCCAGCCAGGGGGCGTCCTGGAACCATTGGGAGGAGGAGCAGCGGCCGAAGGGATGGAAGCCGATCAGCTGGTGCGGGCACTTTTTCCGCAGGCGGCTGCCAATGCGGTTGAAATCCTCCGGAGCGTCGCTGCCCCGCACATCGCCACCTACCAGCCAGATTACATTTTCACAGTCCCCGAAGCGCTCCGCCAGGAAATCCACATATACGTCCACAGCGTCCCCGGACAATGCTCCGTTTGAAACAAAGTGTCCCCAGGAGGGCAGCAGCGCCATCACCAATCCCATTTCCGCCGCCGCGTCCACAAGCTTCCGCACCATGGGCCAATAGGCCTCCGGCGATGCATCGGGATTGGGCCGGGCAAAGTTATCGTCCAGCAAGGCGGGAGAGCCCGCCCGGTTCCGGTAATCGGGTTTGTGCACCAGGGTAGCCTGGATAACGGTAAAGCCTTTTCCCGCCCGGTTTTTCAGGTACACCATGGCTTCCTCGACGGTCAGCTTTTGAAACAGCAGCCAGGCCGTGTCTCCCAGCCAGAAGAAGGGATTTCCATTCCGAAGGAAATAGCGGCGATCCTTGGATAACGTGAGCATGATCATACCTCCTTATTTCGTCCATGCTGTATCCCGCGCCACCGTGATGCAGCGGTGCTCCGGGGAATAGGGGAAAGTAGCGTCCTGCGCTGCGGCAGGGCGGCAGGCACAGTAAAAATGATACAGGTTTTTCCCGTCGTACAGGATGCCGGGCTTGTGGGCGTGAATCTGGTCCACGGATTTCCGGGTGCCGATGGTCAGGATGGGGATAGGAAATTTCTTCCATGCCCGTAAGTCCCTGCTCACCGCCAGCCCCTCGCAGGCGCTCAGGTTGCCCAGGCCGTAGTAGTACATCACCCATTGCTTTTCCCGGCTGTCGTAAAACACCGCCGGATCGGAAGCGAACACGCTGTCCCACGCGCCGGGCGTTACGGGCAGCACGGGATTCAAAGGATTCCTTTCCCAGTGCAGCAAATCCCTGGAGGTGGCAAAGCCGGTCTGCTCGATCCAGCCCCGTTCCGTTTCGTCCGTTTTGGCGTTGTAGAACAGATAAAACAGGCCTTCATGCTCCATCAGCCAGCCTTTGTACAGCCCGCCGTGCTCCCAGGCCGCCCCATCCCGCCAAGACAGGATGGGATCGCCCACGAAATGCCAATGGAGCAAATCTTCATCCTCCGTCCAGGCCAGGCCGATTTCCGCCGCGCCAGCTTCATAACCCGTCCGTGGATAGGAATGATAGATCATCCAATATTTCCCGAAGGCTTTTTTCAGCGTCCGGGGGCCGAACAGATCGTTTTCCATCAGCAGCCCGGTGCCCGCCATGCCCACCTTGTCCCAGTCCCTGTTGCCGCCGCGGGGCAGGATCACACCCAATTTTTCCCAGCTTGCCAGATCGTCGGAAACCGCCAGGCCGGTTTGGTACCCTGTTCCGTCAAAGCCAACGAAAAGCAGATAATACCGTTCGTTGTGGCGAAAGGGAGTGGGACAGTCCACGGCGTTCCGATCAAAACGGCCTTCCGTGCCCGTGCCGGACAGAATGGGCTTTCCATATTTGTACGGGGTCAGAAGATGCTCGATATTCATTCCATGTCCTCCATCAGCTCAATGGGCGAAGTGATATAGCTGGGCCGGACGAGATAATTGTCCGTCCAATCGTCGCCGGTGGTGCGGAAGGCGTCGGGGCCGTACCATTTATAGTTGGGGTTGGCATTGTGCAGGGTGCCGAAGCCGTTGAAGCGGCTGCCGAAAGCGGTCACTTCGATTTCGTGTTCCCCCGCTTGCAGGAAAGGCAGCTTCACCCGATAAGGAGCCCAGGCGATTTTTCCCGCTTCCTGCCCGTCCACCCGCACAGCCGCCACAGGGGACGCCATGTGCGGGATATGCAGGAACGCGTGGGGATGATCCCCGTTTAGCCGCACACGGAAACGATAGGTGACATTCCCCGTATAGAAGGGCAAACCCTGGCGGGCCAGATCATCCAGCGCCAGGCGTTCAGGCGCGCCGGTCAAGGTCAGTTCCGTACCGGCGATGCGCACGCCGAAGCGCCCTAAAACGTAGAGGGCTTCCAGGTCTGTTCGGCGGGACAGGGGCACCCGCAGGGTCAGCACGTTTTCTCCCGGCCGCACCGGCGGCAAAGGCAGGGTTTGAATGGCTTCATCCACATAAAATCCTGTTGATCTGTTGGAAACAGGCGCGCCGTTCAGCGTGATTTCCGCTTTTTCCGGCTGTTCCATGGCAAGAAGCAGGCCGTCCACAGCCTCCTCCGCATAGAAGCGGTAACGCAGGCGGGCCGTATGCCCGGACGCGTCTTCCTCCGGAGTCAGCCAGGGCTGCACCTGATTGCCGTTGCGAAGCGGCAGTCCGATTTGCTTCCGCAGGGCGTTGTCAGCCCGGAGCACATCGTCGGCAGGCTGCCAGGGGCCTTCGTCCAATGCGTACTCGCACCGGTCCAACAGCAGGGCGTTGGGCTCGTCCAGCGTGAAATCCTCCGTTTCGGAAAGCTTCATAAACGCTTTGGGGTTTCCCGGCAGCGGGCCGGGAAGATTGCACTCGCCGGGGATCAGACGCAAGAGCAGGCTGTCCTGGGGATTGCAGGGCCACAGGATTTCTGTCCAGCCGTTTTCCTGCGTGCCGCCCATTTCCTGCACGGCGCCGTCCAGGGCGTTCATCCGCTGAACGCGCCACAGGCCCCTGATGCGGATACGGTAGGTTCGGGGCCGGGCTGGTATTTCGTCCCGCACGTGGCAGAGGAACAGAATCCGCTCCTGCCCATCCCGGCGCAGTTGATAAAACAGATTGTCGGACAGGCTGCCCGTGGCTTGATTGCGCACCTCGATTTCCCGCTGGGCGGAAAGCGCGTCCAGCACCGCCGCGCGTTCCATGGGAACGCGGCGGCTCTTTTCCCACAGTGCTTTTGCCTTGATCGAGGGTACGCCGTCGATCAGTTTCGGAGCGTCTCCCAGTACAATCAAAGCCCCCCCCGCGTCCAGGAAAGCATTCAGGCGGCGCAGGGTAGTTTCCCGCAGGGTGAGGACGGGCGGCACGATCACCGCGTCATAGGCGCACGCGCCTACCCGCAGCGGATTTCCGCCCTGTTCGCACAAGTCCGGCAGCATGGCTTCTGACAAATAATCATAATCAATCCCCCCATACAAAAGCCATTGGGCCAGGTTTTCAAACTGTCCGTCCATTTCTTCCCGGCGGGCCAGGGTTTGATCGTTGGGGCCGAACAGCAGCCAGAAGGATTCGATGGGATGCAGCACCGCCACATGGGTGACGGGGGTTCCGCGGGTCAGCAGCGTATTGACGCGGGCAAAGTAGGTTTCCAGCCATTCATACTGCGTCCACCAGGGGGACTGCCAGCCGATAGCCGCGGGCCAATCCCGCTTGGCTTCGCCGCCCATGCCCATAAAAGCCAAATGATGCACACGAGTGGTGACGCCCAGCGCGGCCAGCCAATCGCCCTGCAGTTTATGCTGGCGGAAGGTTACGTCCCATTCCAGCACGCCGTACATTTCGCATACCAGCCCCTGCCGCCCCATCTGGCGGCGGACGGACTCTGCCTGCTTGGCGGTGGTCAGCTCCAATTGGCCTGCCAGAATATCGATGCCGGGCAGTTGCTGGCTGCGGTACTGCCGCATGGTTTCGCCCAGGGCCAGGGTCTGGGAAAACAGCGTGCGCTCGGACAGAAAATGGCCGGTATAGGCGATGCCGTGCCGCCCGCACCAAGCGCCGATCCGATCGCCGTAAGCGGCGGCAAAGCGTTCGGTCACATGCTCATGATACCGATAGCGCCATACGCTGTATCCTTCCGGAAGCTCCCAAACCAGCTCCGGCAGAATCTCCAGAAGCTCCGTCCCGTAAGCCGCCCGGTAGGTATCGTTCATATCGTCCGTATAGGCCAGGGTGGCGCGGCCTGCCTGGGCGGTGGGCAGGCAGTGCTTGCCCTTCATGTGGGGTTCGTCCGTAAAAATGGCGGGAACGGATTTGCCGATATGATCCTTCAGCGCTTCCCAGTATTGTTCGTGGGTCACGCGCAGGAATTCATCAATCGCCTGTGGATTGAATACGTCCACATAGGTTTCGCCGTTGAACCAAGGGCTTTCTTCCATCAATTCCACATAGGCGTGATAATTGCCGCCCGCTTGCATCCTGTTATAGGAAGAAAGAAAACCGTTGTCAAACCCGATCTGATAATCGCACAGAAAATACCCCCTGGGCTTTTCTCCGGCGTCTATCTGCCTGTCAAAGGCCGCTTTGCTTTCGCAATAGCCGGACAATGGATGATCAGACAAAACGATATACCGGGCCCGATACCGCATATTCCGGGTCACGATGCCCCCCGCCGCGCCGGATGGAAAACGTTCCTCGTCGTACAGCCAGCAGGTCATGCCTTTTTCCCGCAGCTTTTCTTCCGCGTAGGCGACCAGCGTCCAGTATTCATCCGATAAATAAGGGGTATCCATCCCTGTCCGCGGGTGCACCATAGCGCCGCCCATGCCCATCTGTTGAAAATATGCCGCCTGGCGGTCGATCTTTTCTTTTGTTACTTTGCAGTTCCACGCCCAGAAGGGCACCCCGCGAAACCGTGCGGGCGGAGAAAGAAAAGCCTGTTCAGGAGAGGAAACGTGATTTGCGGCAGCATCCATGGTATTCCTCCGTTTCTTGCTCTGGGGATTCAGCTCGTTCAGCGTACAGGATTCCTATTTTATGTATTATACATGAAAATTGAATTTCCTGCTATATTTAAAAATTTTGCAGTAAAAATTTACTGAACAGATTAGTAAACAAACGATAACACTGTCTAAAGATGGAATTGATGTAAAATTATTTTCCAAATTTCCCATTTATCAAGCGCGGTGATCGTGTTATAATTGAACCAGTCAGAGAACTTTGTTTAGTAATTGTTTAGTAATCTGCGTTCATCTTCCGGGTGAAAGGAGAATGCTTATGAGCAACACGGCCGCAATGCATACCATCACCAAGAAAACGCCGTGGGAACGACTGAAAAAATGGTTTCGCATCCTGTGGCAGCAGCGGGCGCTGGTGGCCCTGTGTCTGGTCCCGCTGGCCGTGGTGATCCTGTTCCAGTATGTGCCCATGTACGGCGTGCTGATCGCCTTTAAAAAATACAAGCCCAAGAAGGGCGTGTGGGGCAGCGCGTGGCTTGACCCGTGGTACAAAAATTTTCAGGAATTTTTTAATAACGTTAACTGCGAACACATCATTTTGCAGACCGTCAAGGTGGGCATCCTGTCGCTGCTGTTTACCTATCCCATGCCCATCATCCTGGCCCTGATGCTGAATGAAGTGCGCTCCAAATGGTTCAAGCGCTCCGTCCAGACCATTTCATATCTGCCCCACTTCATTTCCATCGTGGTTATCTGCTCCATGCTGAACACCTTCGGCTCCCTGGACGGCCTGTTCAACAACGTGCGGGAAATGTTCGGCATGGCGAGGGTGAACATGAACGCGGGCTCGGCGTTCTTTATGCCGATGTTCATCGGCTCGGCCATCTGGCAAGGCGTAGGATGGGGTAGCATCATTTACCTGTCCGCCCTGTCCAACGTGGATACGTCGCTGTATGACGTGGCGAACCTGGACGGGGCCAACCGCTTCCAGAAAATCCGCCACATCTGCCTGCCCGCCATCCTGCCCACCACCACCGTGGTGCTGATTCTGAACACGGGCAATATCTTCACCCAGGATTACACCAAGATCCTGCTGATGATGAACGAAACCAACCGCATGGATTTGGAGGTCATCAGCACCTACGTGTACCGCATGGGCATCCAGGATGGCCGTTTTGAATTCGCCACCGCCGTGAACCTGTTCGTTTCCCTGGTCAGCCTGATCCTGGTGGTGGGCACGAACTATATCGTGCGCTTCATCGATCCTGAACAGAGCATTTGGTGAGGAGGTGCCGGTATGAGCCAGAAAACGATTTCTTCCAAGCCGAAAAACAAAATCCGGATCGGCAATATTTCCTTCGACATCACGCTGATTCTGCTGCTGGTGCTTTTCTGCGTCATCATCCTGTATCCCTTCCTGCATGTGATCGCCGTATCGCTCAGCTCCAGCCGTATGATCACCCGCGGCGCGGTGGGCCTGATTCCCCAGGAGCTGAACGTAAAGGGTTATGAAATCGTGTTCTCCAAGGCCACGATTTACACTTCCTATCTGTGGACGATTTGGTACGCCCTGCTGTTCACGGTGCTGAACGTATCGCTGACCTCTTGCCTGGGCTACGCCCTGTCTGTGCAGGAATTCAAGCTGAAGGGCCTGATCAGCGTGATCATGCTGATCACCATGTTTTTCAGCGGCGGCACCATTCCCTCCTACCTGAACATCCGCAATCTGGGCCTGATGAACACCACCTGGGCGCTGGTGCTGCCGGGGTGCGTATCCGCGTGGAACGTGTTCATGTACCGCTCCTTCTTCAAGGGCATTTCCCACGAGATCCGCGAAGCGGCGCTGATTGACGGCGCGGGGGAGGTGCGCATCCTGATCAGCGTGATCCTGCCCCTGTCCAAGGCGCTGATCGCTTCCTTCTCCCTGTTTGCCATCGTGGGCATGTGGAACAGCTATTTCAGCGCCCTGCTCTATATCAAGGACGCTTCCCGCCATCCCATCCAGATGATCCTGCGCTCCATCGTGTTCACGTCCAATTCCATGGGCTCTTCCTTCGGCGGCGACGCCAACATCATGCTGACCAACGGCCAGGTGAACCCCAAGAACGTGCAATATGCCTGCCTGGTGGCCACCATCGCCCCGCTGCTGCTGATCTATCCCTTCATTCAGAAGTATTTCGAGCAGGGAATGCAGGTCGGCGCGGTCAAAGGATAAAAGGCAGCCCAAAATGAAAGCTGGATTTTTCCGCGTTTGCGCGGTGAAATTAAATATGTAAAGGAGGACTCCCCATGAAAAAGACTCTCGCGCTGATCCTTGCGCTGGCCCTGCTGCTGGGCTGCGTGTCCTTTGCTTCCGCTGAGGGCACTATGAACCGCGACGGCCTCACCTTCCCCGAGCTTCCCAACAACACCCTGAAGCTCACCGTCACCACCGCCAACTGGGGCACCGACCAGCTGCCCACCAAGATGCAGAAGCTGTGGCAGGAAAAGGTGGAAGAATACCTGGGCTGCAAGCTGGATATCACCTGGCAGATCGCACCCTGGAACGACTTCCGCAACAATGAATCCGTCAACCTGGCCGCGGGCGACCTGTCCGACATCAACACCTATTCCCAGGGCACCCTGGTGAACGGCTACGGCAAGGACGAGGACGGCGATTCCCTGGTGCTGGACATCATGGATTACAAGGATTACCTGGTGTACTATCCTGAATTCGTGGAAGGCAAGGCAGGCGGCTGGAACGGCGTTCTCAACGACGACGGCACCTCCTATGTGTTCTGGGACGGTTATGACAACGACCTGAACCTGGCCGGCGGCCAGAGCTTCTCCGCTTACGCCTATCGTTTCGACGTGCTGAAGAAGTACGACCTGAAGCCCGCCACCACCTGGGAAGAATTCAAAGCGCTGTGCGCCTTCCTGAAGGAAAAGATCGACGCCGGTGAAATTGAAAACGCCAAGTACGTCATGTCCAACGGCGCTTCCTGGATGGCCTTCTTCCGTGGCTTCGTGGGCACCTTCCATACCTGGGACACCACCTACTGGAACGGCACCGAATGGGCTTTCGGCCCCATTGAGGACAACTTCCGCACCATGCTGAAGGAAATGCACGAGCTGTATGCCGCCGGTTACATCGATCCCGAATACGCCACCGATGAAAGCTGCGACGCCAAGGCTGCCAACGGCAACATCCTGATCGTTCCCACCAACTGGGCCGGCTCCGTGCAGTCCTGGAACCAGGCCAAGGTTTCCGAAGATATGGAATGGGGCTTGGCCTACCTGCCTTCCTCTCAGTTCGGCACCGCCTGGAAGTGGGGCTCCAAGCTGAACGGCAAGAACTTGGGCACCACCCTGACCATGGGCATCATCATCAGCGCTGACACCGAATATCCCGAATACGTTGTGCGCCTGATCGACTATCAGTATTCCGAAGACATTTACAAGATGCTGAACTGGGGCGTGGAAGGCGAAGACTTCGTGACCCTGGAAGACGGCACCCGCACCTATGTGGATGAGATCCTGAACGCCGAGAATCCCGGCCAGGCCTTGGCTGACCGCGGCATCATGGCTTCCGCCAGCGCCCGCACCGGCATCCCCTTCGTGCCCCAGATCTTCTCCACCATCCTGCAGTACTCCTCCACCGAACCCTGGTGGTCCGCTGAAAAGGGCTACTATGACGGCAAGTACTGGATCGACACCGCTGTGAACGGCGGCCCCGATTCCATTTCTCCCTATGACCGCGCTCCTCTGACCCACCTGAACGAGGAAGAAAGCAAGATGAAGTCCACTCTGACCTCCGCCTGCGAAAAGTATTCCAAGGTGGGCGCCAATCAGTTCATCACCGGCGAACTGGATATCAATGACGACGCCGCTTGGGAAGCCTATGTGGCGGGCGTGAAGAGCCAGACCGAAGATTTCGACGGCTTCTTCAAGACCCTGAACGAAAAGACCGACATCGAATCCCTGCAGTACTATAAGTAATTCCCCGAAAACCCTTCGCGGGCTGGGAGGTTCCCTCCCGGCCCGCGTTTTCAAAGGAGCAGGTTTGCAAAATCGAATCGGAAGCCAAAGCGCTTCCGCCCGACAATGAAAGCAGCGGACAATCGTCCGATCAAAATAAACTGAATCGATGAAAGGCTGTATCTATGTTTTACGGCGTGGAAATCATCACCGGCCTGCAGGATTGGCAGGTGCTGCAGCGGCATGAGGGAAAAGCGAAAGCAACGCTGAAAGGCCGCTGGGAATTGGAAAAAGGCGCGATCCGGGCGGGCGTCCGGTCCGCGACCCCCGTGTGGCGGCTGGTCAGCGAGCAGGACCAATGCATCATGATTCCCTGGACGGCCTGCAGCCGTCAAACCGGCGGGGATGTCCTGACCGGGGAAGAGGTGAAGGGCAGCTGGGAAGCGGACATTACGCTTCCCCAGGGCGGGCCTTACCGCCTGGAAACCTCCCTGGACGCGGTATCGAAGGCGACGGGGGAGCACTGGATGTTCCGGGGGGATATTCGAGTGCATATCGGCGTGGGGGACGTGTTCTGCATGGCGGGCCAGTCCAACGCGGCGGGATACGCCAAGGGCCTGGCCTTTGACCCGCCGGACGTGCGCGTGCATCTGCAGCGCAACAGTGGCAAATGGGATATGGCCGCCCACCCCATGAACGACGCCACGGACGCGGCGGACTGCGTGAACGCTCCCATGAGCGTCACGGGCACATCGCCCTTCTTGTCCTTTGGCCGTCGGTACGCGGATTATACCGGCTTGCCCGTGGGCCTCGTTCAGGCTGCCCAGGGCGGGTCTCCCATGGCTCGGTGGGACAGACGCCGGAACGGCGATTTGTATCGCAATATGGCAGCGAAGATTCAGGCGGCGGGGGGCGTGCGCGCGATTCTCTGGTATCAGGGCTGCGCCGACGCGGATCAAGAAAACGCTGCTGTTTATGCGGACAGCTTCGCCCGGATGGCGGAAGACACGCGGCGAGAGCTGGGCTGGGAAATCCCCTTTTTCACCTTCCAATTGAACCGCTACGAAACCCAGCCCGACGCCGCCGCCTGGGGAAAAATCAAAGAGATCCAGCGGCAGGCGGCGCTGAACCTGGAAAAAGTCTGGATTCTGCCAACCGCAGGGATTCCCCAGGGGGATGAAATCCATTCCTCCGCGGCGGGCAATGTGATGCTGGGCGAAATGCTGGCCCGGCAGGCGCATGGCGCGCTGAACGGCGGTCCGGCCTTTGAAGCGCCGGACGTAGCAGAGGCGCGGATGGAGGACGAAAAAATCCGGTTGACTTTCCGCAATGCCACTGGCTTTACGCGCCTGCGCCCGCTGCATGACGCTTCCGATTTTCAGCTGACCGATGAACAGGGCGAAAACGCTGTTCAAAACGTCGCCGCGCAGGAAAATGAATTGTGGCTCACTCCCGACCGGCCCGTTGTCGGGAAAGCGTACCTTTCCTACGGCGCGCATCCCCAGGGGCCGGAGGGCTGCATCGTGGATGCGCAGACTTATCTGCCCATTCTTGCTTTTGATCATGTGGAGGTATCTGTATGAGCTGGAATCTGGATTGGAAGCCCCTGGAGCACGACGCGCCGCAGTGGATGCGGGACGCCAAGTTCGGCTTGTTTTTCCATTGGGGCGTGTACAGCGTGCCCGCCTGCGAAAACGAATGGTATTCCCGAAACATGTATTTAAAGGGCTGCAAGCAAAACCTGTGGCATGAGCAGCATTACGGCAAGCTGAGCGAATTCGGCTACAAGGATTTTATTCCCATGTTCAAGGCGGAGCATTTTGATCCCGACGCCTGGGCCGATTTGGTGAAGCTCAGCGGGGCCAAATATGCCGGCCCCGTTACCGAGCACGCGGACAATTATTCCCTGTGGGACAGCAAAATCAACCCCATCAATTCCGTGAAAACAGGCCCTCATCGGGACATTGCGGGGGAATGCGCCGCGGCGTTCCGCAAACAGGGCATCAAGTATCTGGCCACCTTCCACCATCAATGGCTGTGGGGCTGGTTCATGTCCACGGACAACGAAGCGGACGTGTACGACCCCGCCAATGAGATGTATTACGGCCCGGCTCTGCCCCTGGAAACCAACCGGTACATTCCTTACCGGAAGCCGGACAAGAAATTTGCCGACATTTGGCTGGAAAAGATTCGGGAGGTGGCGGAGGCTTACC
The DNA here is from genome assembly GCA_902801765.1 of uncultured Eubacteriales bacterium. GTDB lineage: Bacteria > Bacillota > Clostridia > Christensenellales > Aristaeellaceae > RUG563. Next base: position 34,837 of record CADCJO010000005.1, on the reverse strand, counting down.
GCCCGGATGTGCTGTATTTTGACGGGCGGGTGATGATCCTGCCGGAAGAATACCGCTACCAAGCAGCCCGGTATTATTACGACGCGGTCCCCCATGGGATCATCACCTACAAGCAGGAGGACTTTCCCCAGGGCCTGGGTGTGTTTGACGTGGAATGCGGACGCTTCGCGGAAAGGCAGTCCTTCTTCTGGCAGACGGACGACCGGCTGGAGGACAACATAACCTGGTGCATCGTGCAGGAGCCCAAATACAAGAGCGCCGGGAAAATGATCCAGCAGATCGCAGACGTAACCGCCAAAAACGGCTGCCTGGTGCTGAACGTGGGGCCCCGGGAGGACGGAACCTTCCACCCCGACGCGGTGAAGCAGTTAAAGCGCATCGGCGAATGGCTGCGCGTGAACGGGGAGGCTATTTACTGCACGCGGCCCTATACCGTGGCCGGGGAGGGCGTAACGGTTGGCACCAACGAGGATTACAATGCGGAGCGGCTGAAGGCCCAGATGAAGGATGGGATCGCCCTGGAAAGCGGCCAATACCATCTGACGGGGGACGACGTGCGCTATACCCAGACCGATGAAGCGCTGTATGTGATCGGCTTCGGCATCCCGGAAAACAACACCCTTCGCCTGCGCGCTCTGCGGGAAGGAAGCGAGCTGGGCGCCGTTCGTTCCGCCCGGATGCTGGGCACGGAAGCCAAGGTGACGTTTGAGCGGAATGGGGAAGCGATGACCCTACGCCTGCCGGAGGAGCGGCCTTTTGAGGAAGGCTTCGTGATTCGCTTGGATAAGGAGTAGTTTTCCATGAAGCGCACGGATTTTTGCCAGGGCTGGACGTACCGCGTCTGGGGTGTTCCGGGGGATGCGCCTGTCGCGCTGCCCCATGATTACAGCCAGCATCTGCCCCGTACTCCGGACAGCAAAGCGGGCAGCGCCGGCGGCTGGTTTCAGGGGGCAAACATCATCTACGACAAAGAAATCCAGATAACTGAGGACATGCTTTCCCGGCGGCTCATGCTGGAATTTGAAGGCGTGCTGCCCAATGCAGAGGTGTATCTGGATGATACCCTGCTCGCCCGTCAGCCCTACGGCTATGTGTCCTTCCTGGCGGATATGACGCCTCATCTTCGCCTGGGGACGCAAAAAATCCGGGTGAACGTGCACGGCGACGCCTTGCCCAATTCCCGATGGTATGTGGGCACGGGCATTTGCCGCCCGGTCTGGCTGCTGGAAAGCCCCAGGGCCTGCGTTGAACCTCGGGGGCTGCGCGTGCAGACGCGTCAGGCAGATAACGCATGGCGCCTGAGCGTCATGGTTCCCGTGTCCGCGGAAGCTGTCAGCTCAAAGCACACGCTGCTTCTAACCTTACAGGATGATGCGGGAAACAGCGTATACCAGGCGGAAGAACCGGTGAGGACCCAAAGCGTTTCCGCAGAGGCGGCGCTTGAAAATATCCGGGCCTGGACGCCGGATGCGCCAACGCTGTACCAATTGACGGCGGAGCTGCGCTCCAGCGGGGAAACGGTGGATGCAGCCTCTGTTTCCGTGGGCTTCCGGGAAGTCAAGTTGGATACCGGCAGAGGCCTTTTGCTCAACGGGCAGCCCATCAAGCTCCGGGGCGGCTGCGTGCATCACGATAACGGCCTGCTGGGTGCGGTGAGCCTGAAGGACGCCGAGTATATCAAGGCAGCCCGTCTCAAGGAGCAGGGCTTTAACGCGGTGCGCTGCGCCCACAATCCCCCCGCCCCCGCGTTTCTGGATGCCTGCGACGCATCAGGTTTGCTGGTGATGGATGAGTTTACCGATATTTGGAACATCGGCAAAAATCCCTATGATTATCATCTCCATTTTCAGAATTGCTGGCGGCAGGATTTGGAAAGGATGCTTCAAAGGGACTGGAATCATCCTTCCGTGATCCTGTGGAGCATCGGGAATGAAATTCCCGAACGGGATGGTTCGGGAAACGGCTTCGCCCTGTGCGAAGAAATGTGCCGCTTTGTGCGGGAAAGGGATGATACCCGCCTGGTCACGGCTGCCCTGAACAATATCGGCAGGCGGCGGCTGGACATGCTGGCGGCCAACGTGCAGGCGGACGACCCGGACAGCATTGATTATTTTGGCGTCCTGAGCGAAAAATACCTGGCTCCGCTGGATGTGGCAGGCTACAATTATCTGTCCCGGCGGTACGAAAAGGATTTGGAGGATCATCCGCATCGCTTTATCTGCGGCACGGAAAGCGTGGCGAAGGAAGCGCTGGAATGCTGGCAAAAAACGCTGGCCCTGCCCCGTGTCATCGGGGACTTTGCCTGGGCGGCCATGGACTATCTGGGCGAGGCGGGCATCGGCCATGTGTGGCGTCAACCCGGAGACGGGGAAGGCTTCTTTGAAAAATGGCCATGGCGCCAGGCCAACTGCGGAGATATGGACCTGTGCGGCTTTGTCACCCCGGCGGGGTATTATCGAAAAGCGGTGTGGGGTACGCTGGAGCGTCCTTATATCGCCGTGCAGCATCCCGAACATTACCATGAGGACGGCGACGTGTCCTACTGGGCCTGGCCCGAAAGGCATCCCGCCTGGGATTATCCCGGATTCGAGGGAAAGCCCGTGCAGGTGGATGTGTACAGCGCTGCGCAAAGCGTTACCCTGTTCCTGAACGGGAAGGAAATGGGAACGGCGTCCTGTCAGGAATGTGTCGCTTCCTTTGACCTGACGTATACCCCCGGCGCCTTAAAGGCGGTGGACGCTTCGGGACACATCGCTTCCCTACGCACTCCGGGTTCCGCGGCTCAAATTCAATTATCTTCCTCCCGGATGGGAAGCCTGGCCTGGGTGACCGCACAGATTGCCGACGCGGAGGGGAATCCCTGCTATTTCGACAGCCGGGAAATCCATTTTTCCTGCGAGGGCGGCAAGATTCTGGCCGTCGGCAGCGCCAATCCCGCTTCGGGGGAGGGCTTTCAGCAGGAAAATGCCCGGGCTTACCACGGCCAAGCCACCGCGGTTGTTCAATTTTCGGATGAACCACCCCTTGTAGCCGCTTGGGCAGACGGGCTGCGAAAAGAAAATTCAACAAAATTTTTTATAAATATTTAGTTTCCAATTGACGTTTGTTTATTTCTTTTGTATAATGTAGAGGAAAGCAAGAACCAAGATGAGAGGGGCTTTTCCTATGAAGTATACCCTTAGAGATATTGCCAAACGCGCCAACGTTTCTCCCGCCACGGTCAGTAACGCGCTGAACGGAAGGGCGGGCGTCAGCAAAGCGGTGCAGGAACATATTTTATCCATTGCTCAGGAAATGGGGTATCAGCTGAGCCGGGAAAGCACGAAAGCCAGCCGCCACGTCCGCCTGATTATTTTCCGTTCCCACGGCATGGTGGTGATGGACACCCAGTTTTTTTCCGAGCTGATCGAAAGCATTCAGCTGGAGTGCCATCGTATGGAGCTGGAGCTGCTCATCAGCCATGTAAGCGCCAAGAAGGACGCGGATTATGTCAATCAAATCAACGCCTTCCGCAGCGAGGAATGCGCCGGTATCATATTGCTGGGGACGGAAATGAACGAAGAAGAGCTGAAGCAGTTCTCCGATTTCCGTTCGCCTATGGTGGTGCTGGATAATCTGTTCCGGCTGCAGAAGGTGCATTCCGTGGTGATGAACAACTGGCAGGCGGGGTACCTGGCCGCCAAAGCGCTGTACGCCGCCGGACACCGGGACATTCAGCACATTACCAGCAGCATCGGTTTCAATAATATGACGGATCGGCAGCGGGGATTAACGGAGGGCCTGAACAAGTACGGCCTTTCCCTGGAGAACGAGAAAATCTGGCCGGTGCGGCCCACCATGAACGGCGCTTATGAGGATATGAAAGCCCTGCTCCAGGCGGGGAAGCGCCTGCCGGAAGCCTTCTTTGCCGGCAACGACATTATGGCCATCGGCTGTATGCGGGCCATCCGGGAGGCGGGCTACCAGGTGCCGGAGGACGTGTCCATCATCGGCATGGACGATACCTCCATCTGCCTGGCCTGCACGCCCCAATTAAGCACCGTGCATGTATTCCGGCAGGAGCTGGGGCAAACCGTGGTGCACACCCTCTTTGCCCTGCCGGAAAAGCAAAGCGCCTGCTTTATCAAAACCGAAGTGGGCGTGGAACTGGTGATGCGGGACAGCGTGAAAACGAGATAAACGGGGGAAAATGCCATGAAGCAGGCGGACCGGATCTATTACGGCGGGGACTACAACCCCGACCAATGGGATGAACAAACATTGCGGGAGGATATGCGCCTGTTTAAAAAGGCGGGCATCAATCTGCTGACATTGCCGGTATTTTCCTGGGCCAAGCTGGAGCCGGACGAGGGCGTGTACAATTTTGATTGGCTTGACAAAATCATCGACACGATCTGGGCAAACGGCATTTATGTCTGCCTGGCTACTCCCACCACCGCTCAGCCTGCCTGGCTGTCCACCCGGTATCCCGAGGTGCTGCCGGTGGATATTCAGGGCAGAAAGCGTACCCACGGGATGCGGGTGTTTTTCTGCGTAAACAGCCTGAAATACCGGGAGCGGGCCGCCGCCATCGCCCATGAATTTGGGAAGCGCTATGCCCATCACCCCGCCCTGGCCATGTGGCACGTGAGCAACGAATACGGAACAAGCTGCTACTGCCCCAACTGCCAGGCCAAATTCCGGCTGTGGCTGCGCAGGCGCTACGGCAGCGTGGAAGGACTGAACGAACGGTGGCATACTTCCTTCTGGGGGCGCACGGTATATTCCTTTGAGGAAGTGACCCTGCCCACGGAGCTGAACGACGATTACCGCTTCAATCCCGCCATTCAATTGGATTACATGCGTTTTCTGACGGATTCCACTGCCGCATGCTTCCGCAATGAATACGACGTGCTGAAAAGCTACAACCCCGATATTCCCATCCTGACCAACATGAGCGGCTTTATCAAGAAGCTGGACCAGTTCACCTTCACCAAAGAAATGGACGTGGTGGGCTGGGACAATTACCCCTGGCCCCAGGACCCGCCCCATTTCGTCGCCATGAAGCATGATATTATGCGGGGACTCAAGGGCGGGCAATCCTTCGTGCTCACCGAGCAGTCTCCCAACCAGCAGAACTGGCAGCCCTACAATAAATTAAAGCGGCCCGGGGAAGTGCGCCTTTTGTCCTACCAGGCCATGGCCCACGGGGCGGACACCTGCTTGTTTTTCCAGATGCGCCAATCCGTGGCCGGGCAGGAAAAATTCCACGGGGCCATCATCAGCCACGCGGGGCACGAAAACACCCGGGTGTTCCGGGAGGCGGAAAAGTTAGGTCATGAGCTGAAAGCGCTGGGCGATTCCTTCCTCCGGGCCCGCACCCCGGCGAAGGCGGCTATGCTCATGGATTGGAACAACTGGTGGGCCCTTGAGCTTGCCAGCGGCCCCAGCAAGGACATGGATTATCTGAAAACCCTGGCCCGGTATTACAAGCCCCTTCACGATCAAAACATCCCGGTGGATATTGTGAACCCCGCCGCCGATACGGATTATGCCGGTTACTCCCTGGTGGTGGCGCCCATGCTGTACATGACAAAGCCCGGGGTCGCGGAACGCCTGACCGAATATGTAAAAAATGGCGGCACGCTGATCGCCACCGTCATGAGCGGCCTGGCGGATGAAAACGACCGGTGCGTGTTCGGGGAATACCCCGGCAAGCTGCGGGACGTGCTGGGCGTCTGGGTGGAGGAAACGGATGCTCTGCGGCCGGATGAACACAACCGGATGGTGATGGAAGGAAGCGCGGGTTTCCCCCGGGAACGCTACGAATGCACCTTCCTTTGCGATTTGCTGCATTGCCGCTCCGCACAGCCGCTGGCGCATTATGAAAGCGATTTCTATGCGGGAATGCCCTGCGCGGCCAAAAATCATTTTGGCAAAGGGACGGCCTATTATATCGGCACCCAGCCGGAGGATGCTTTCCTTGCGGATCTGCTGCATGCGATCTGCGCCGATACAGGGCTGAATGGGCTATTCTCCGCCGATCCCGGCATCGAAATCACCCGCCGAACGGGCGAAAAGGGAACCACAGTATTTGTGATCAACCATAACGCCGAAGACGCCCAGGTGGACTTCGGCAAAGCGGAACTGACGAACCGGATCACGGATGAATGCGTATCCGGGAGGCAAACCATCCGGGGTCGGGACGTGTGGATTCTCAGGCTGGACAAGGACGGGGGTGAACTGCCGTGATTGCCATTCAAAAAATCCTGCTGGATTACCAGGATCAGCCGCTCCTGGGGGCGGAGGAAATGCCGCAGCTTGGCTGGGCGCTGGAAAGCGACGGGCGGAACGTGCGGCAAAGCGCCTATCAATGGCAGCTTGCTGAAACGGAAACTTTTGAACATCCCCTGTACGACAGCAAAAGGGTAGAGAGCGACGAATCCCGTTCCGTGCCGCTGCCGGATGTTTCCCTGCTGCCCTGCCGGTATTATTTTATCCGGGCAAAGGTATGGGCGGGAACGGAAGAAAGCGACTGGGCAACAGCTTCCTTTATCACCGGGATGGCAGGCGGGCACTGGAAAGGTAAATTCATTACCGCAGAAACAGAAAACGACTGGGTCAATTCCAAAGGCACCTATCTGCGTAAAAGCTGGCGCATGGAAAAGCCCGTGAAGGAAGCGTATGTGTGCGCCACCGCGCTGGGCCTGTACCACGTCTATATAAACGGCGAACAGGTAAACGAAGAACAGTTCCTGCCCGGCTGGACCAGCTATCACGAGCATCTGTGCTACCAGACCTGGGAAGCGACCAGGCTTCTCCGGCAGGGTGAAAACGTGCTGGGAGCCCATGTAGGCGCGGGCTGGTACAAGGGCATGATGGGCTTTGTGCACGAGCGCTGCACCTATGGGAACCGCACCGCGCTGATGGCCCAATTGACTATTCGCTATCAGGACGGAACGGAGGAAACCGTCGTCACGGATGAAAGCTGGCTGGGCTGCGCGTCGCCCGTGATCTTCTCCGAGATTTATGACGGCGAACGGTACGACGCCCGGCTGGAGCAGCCTGGCTGGAACGCGCCGGGCTTTGCGCCGCAAAGGGGCGGAGCGCGGAACGAGCAGCCTGCTCCCCCTTTGCTGAATCGCCTGAAAGAAAGCTACACCGACGAGGAAAAGGCTGCCCAGCGCCGCTTCGCCCAGGAATACCGCCCGAAAGACATTCTGTGGCGGCCCGTGGATACCGTCAGCGTGCCCCTGGGCATCCTTACGCCGCAGGCCGCTTCCCGGCCGAAAATCCTGTGTGAACTGCCGGTGCGGGAAATTCTGAAAACCCCCAAGGGAGAAACCGTGCTGGACTTCGGCCAGAACCTGACGGGTCACGTGCGCTTTACTGTGCGGGGCAGGGCGGGGGCCCTGGCGCATCTTCGCTGCTTTGAAACGCTGGACACGGCAGGCAACGCGTACTTTGACAATCTGCGGGGAGCGCTGGCGGAAATCCGGTATATCTGCCGCGATGATCAGCCGATCACCTATGATGAACGCTTTTCCTTCCAGGGCTTCCGCTACGCTTTGATCCAGGAATGGCCGGAGGAAATCAAAAAAGAGAATTTTGCCGCCTGCGTCATTCATTCCCAGATGGCGAAAACCGGGCGTTTTGCCTGTTCCAATCCCCTGCTCAATCAATTGGAAAGCAACATCGAATGGAGCCTGCGGGGCAATTTCCTGGACATTCCCACGGACTGCCCCCAGCGGGACGAGCGCATGGGCTGGACGGGAGACGCTCAGATTTTCTGCCGCACCGCCTCTTTCCTGCGCAATACCTACGCTTTCTACCGCAAATGGCTGCGGGACGTGGCCATCGATCAGCAAAAAGCCGGAGGCGGCGTGCCCCATATGGTGCCCAACCAATTGCAATACTTCCCCGCCACGCAGGACTGGCTGCTCAGCCAGGGCATCCATTCCGCCGCGGCCTGGGCGGACGTGGCGGTGATTCTGCCCTGGACACTGTATCTGACCTACGGGGACACCCAAATCCTGAAAGATCAGTTTGACAGCATGAAGGCCTGGATCGATTTCATGCGGGACCACGCCAAGGACTATATCTGGAATTATAAGCTGCAGTTCGGCGATTGGGTGGCCCTGGACGCGGAGGACGGCAGCTATTGGGGCGCGACGCCCAACGATCTCACCTGCACCGCCTATTTCGCATATTCCACAGGCCTGTTCGTGAAAATCTGCAAGGCTTTGAAAAGGAACGCGCTTGCCCGGGAATATACGGCGCTTTATGAAAAAATTGTGGACAAGTTCCAAAGCGCTTTCCTGGACGAAAACGGCGTCATGACCGTGCAGACCCAGACGGCCCACATTGTGGCCCTATACTTCCATTTGATTCCGGATAAGGGCATCCCCGGCACGGTGGAAGGGCTGAAGCGATTGCTGAAAAAAGAAAACGGTCATCTGGTCACCGGCTTTGTGGGCACGCCCTATTTCTGCCACGCGCTCAGCCAGAACGGCTGCAAAAAGGAAGCCTATGATCTTTTGCTGAAAGAGGATTTCCCCTCCTGGCTGTATCAGGTCAAGGCGGGGGCTACCACCATTTGGGAGCATTGGGACGGCTTGAAGCCTGACGGCGCCATGTGGAGCCCGGACATGAACTCCTTCAATCATTACGCCTACGGAGCCATTGGCGAATGGCTGTACCGGGCGGCGGCGGGCCTGGAAATTGATGAGACTCAGCCCGGTTACCGCCATGCCGTCATCGCGCCTCAGACCGGCGGAGGCCTTGCCTGGGTTCAGGGGGAATACGACAGCGTATATGGCCCCGTATCTTCTCATTGGACGCGGGACGAAGGAAAAGTCACGTTAACGGCGCGGGTGCCGGTGAACGCTTCCGCGTCCATCATCCTGGAAAAAGGCGCGGAAAATCCGGAAAGCGAGCTGAGATTTGTCCGGAACGGCCAGCGCCAATGGCAGGCCGAAACCGGCTCCGGCACATGGACGGTCACTTATCAATTGAATGAATAAACAACGGCCAAAAAGAAAGGGAGGATCTTACCATGAGCGCACATATCAAACTGGGCTATGCCCCCACCCGCCGGGCTATTTTCAGCGCCCCGGCCGCCGTGGAATACCGGAAGCTGACCGCGAATCGCTTAAAGGAATTGGGCATCGACTTTGTGGACATTGACGACGTCAATGAAGAAGGATTGCTCTACGACGATGCGGGGCTGGAAAAAATCATCGAAAAATTCCAGCGGGAAAAGGTGGACGGCCTGTTCATTCCACACGCCAATTTCGGCACGGAATATGAGTGCGCCAGGCTGGCGAAGGCCCTGAACGTGCCGGTGCTGCTGTGGGGGCCCCGGGACGAGCGGCCCGATGCCAACGGCATGAGACTGCGGGACAGCCAGTGCGGCCTGTTCGCCACCGGCAAGGTGCTGCGCCGCTTCCGGGTGCCCTTCACCTATATGAACAACTGCAACCTGGAAGACCCCGAATTTGAGCGGGGCATAAAAGATTTCCTGGCCGTGTGCAACGTGGTGAAGGTGTTCCGCCACACGCGCATTCTGCAGATCGGCCCCCGTCCCTTCGATTTCTGGTCCACCATGTGCAATGAAGGGGAACTGCTGGAAAAATTCAATATCCAACTGGCCCCGATCCCGCTGCCTGAATTGTACGCCGAAATGAAGAAATGGCGGGAAGAAAAAACGGAGGTTCAGAAGGTCGTCGATTACTGCAAGGCAAACATGATCTGCAAAATCGAGGACAATTATCTGGCGAACGTGGCGGAACTGAAGGTTGCCATGAAAGCCCTGGCGGAAAAATACGGCTGCAACGCCATCGCCATTCAGTGCTGGAACGCCTTACAGGATGAAATCCACATCATGCCCTGCGCCGCCAACAGCCTGCTGAACGAGGAAGGGATTCCCGTGGTCTGCGAAACGGACATTCACGGCGCTATCTCCCAGCTCATGGCGGAAGCCGCCAGCATGAACGAGCGGCGCGTCATGTTCAGCGACTGGACGGTGCGGCACCCCGACAACGACAACGGCGAACTTTTGCAGCACTGCGGCCCCTGGCCCATTTCCGTCGCCAAGGAAAAGCCCACCATCTGCGTGCCCGTGGCCTTCCCGGAGAACGGCGCGGTATCCGCCGAGGCCAAGCACGGCCTCATGAGCCTGCTGCGCTTTGACGGCGACGAGGGCGAGTATTCCATCCTGCTGGGGCACGCCCGGGGCATCGACGGCCCCTGGACGAGAGGCACCTATGTATGGGTGGAAGTGAACAACTTAAAGCGCCTGGAAGCCAAGGTGGTGGAAGGCCCCTACATCCATCACGTGGCAGCCATTCACGGCGACATTGTGCCCATCGTGTATGAGGCCTGCAAGTACATCGGCGTCAAGCCTGACCTGTACGATCCTATTGAGGACAAGGTGAAGGCGTATCTGCACGGTGAAGACGTAACTTTTGACGAGGTTTGAGCACCATCAGCTCAATCAATAAAAACATATCCCAATGCGTCTTTCTCGGAAAGGGGTCTGGGGGAAACAGCTCTTTGGACAGCAAAGAGCGGTTTCCCCCAGAAGAAAAGAATAGAGAGGTTGTTATGAATCCTTTAGCAGTAAAAGCCTATGATCTCCGCCAGGATGTGCTGGACATCATCGTGTCCGGCGGGGGCGGGCACATCGGCGGGGACATGAGCAGCATGGAAATCATGCTGACGCTGTACAGCCGCATGAATGTGTCGCCCGAAAAGCAGAATGACCCGAACCGGGATCGCTTTGTGCTCAGCAAGGGCCATTGTGTGGAAACGCTGTACGCCGTGCTGTGCGATAAGGGCTTTTTGAATATTGAAGAAGTCAAAGCGAAGTTCTCCAAATTCGGCAGCGAATACATCGGCCATCCCCACAACACCCTGCCCGGCATCGAAATGAATTCCGGCTCCCTGGGCCACGGCCTTTCTGTTTGTGTCGGCATGGCGCTGGCAGGCCGGATGGATCAAAAGAATTATCGGGTGTATACCCTGATGGGCGACGGTGAACTGGCGGAGGGTTCCGTGTGGGAAGGGACGATGGCAGCGGGCCACTACAAGCTGGACAACCTGTGTGCCGTCATCGACCGCAACCATTTGCAGATTTCCGGCAGCACGGAGGACGTGATGGCCCATCACGATCTGCACGCACGCTTTGCCGCGTTTGACTGGCATGTGATCGACGTGCAGGACGGCAACGACGTGGATCAATTGAACGCCGCTTTTGACGAAGCGGAGAATACAAAGGGCATGCCCACGGTGATCATCGCCAACACCGTCAAGGGCAAGGGCTCCGTGCTCATGGAAAACAAGGCTTCCTGGCACCATCATTTGCCCAACGCAGAGGAATACGCCGCGATCAGCAAGGAACTGAAAGAACGGAAGGAGGCGCTGCTCCGTGAATAAGATTCCCAATCGGGCCATCATGTGCGAAGTACTGAAGGAAGCGGCGGCGAAAGACAGAAATGTTGTCGTGCTGTGCAGCGACAGCCGGGGCAGCGGCAGCATGACCTCCTTCGCCGATACTTACCCCCAGCAGTTCGTGGAAGTGGGCATTGCGGAGCAGAACCTGGTCAGCATCGCCGCCGGCCTGGCCTCCTGCGGAAAAAAGTCCTTTGCTGTGTCTCCCGCCTCGTTCATCAGCACCCGCAGCTACGAGCAGTGCAAGGTAGACTGCGCCTATTCCAACACCAATGTGAAGCTGGTGGGCATCTCCGGCGGCGTCAGCTATGGGGCCCTGGGTATGACCCATCATTCCGCCCAGGACATCGCCGCCATGAGCGCCATCCCCGGTATGCGGGTGTATCTGCCTTCTGACCGCCACCAGACCCGAAAGCTGTTTGAAGCTCTTTTACAGGATACGCAAACCGCTTACATCCGCCTGGGCCGGAACCCGGTGGAAGATGTGTACGAAGAAAACAACGTGCCCTTTGAAATGAACAAGGCCACCGTGCTGTCCGAGGGTACGGACGTGCTGCTGGTGGCCTGCGGCGAAATGGTACGCCCCATCCAGGAAGCGGCCAAGCTGCTGAACAGCCAGGGCATTTCCACCGGCGCGCTGGACATGTACTGCGTGAAGCCCCTGGACAAAGAAGGATTGCTGAAAGCCGCCAAAGGCAAGCGCCTGATCGTCACTGTGGAGGAGCACGCGCCATTCGGCGGGCTGGGCTCCATGGTGGCCCAGGTAATCAGCGCCAACGACCCGAAAAAGGTGATCAACCTGGCCTTGCCGGACAGTCCCGTGATTACCGGCACCTCCAAAGAAGTGTTTGAATATTACGGGCTCACAGGCTCGGGCATCGTCAAAACCGTTCTTGAAATATGGAAAGGGTGAGCACACGATGGCGTCCTATCTGATAGCGATCGATCAAAGCACCCAAAGCACCAAGGCCCTGCTGTTTGACAGCCAGGGCCATATCTGCCTGCGGGTGGACAGGCCCCACCGCCAGATCATCGACGAGCGGGGCTACGTGGAGCATGATCCGGAGGAAATCTATCAAAACCTGCTGGCTCTGATTCCGGAACTGATCGAAAAAACGGGCGTGGACCCGAAAGAGATTGCGGCGGTGAGCATCAGCAACCAGCGGGAAACATCGGTGATGTGGGAGCGGGCGACCGGAAAACCGGTATACAACGCCGTGGTCTGGCAATGCGCCCGAGGCGCGGCGATCTGCGACAGCCTGGAGGATCACGCGGAAACCGTGCAGCAGAAAACCGGGCTGAAACTGTCGCCCTATTTTTCCGCCGCCAAGCTGGCCTGGATCATGCGGAACGTGCCGGGGATCGAAGAACGGGCGGAGAAGGGCGAAATCTGCTGCGGCACCATGGACAGCTATGTGGTGTTCCGCCTGACGGGGGGAAAAGAATTCCGCACGGATGATTCCAACGCTTCCCGCACGCAGCTTTTCAATATCCATACCCTGCAATGGGATGAGGAACTGCTGTCGCTGTTCGGCATTCCCGCCTGCTGCATGGCGCAATTGACGGACTCGGACGGGCTGTTCGGATACACCGATTTTGGCGGCGCTCTGCCCGCCCCTGTTCCCATTCATTGCGTTATGGGCGATTCGCACGCCGCGCTGTTTGCCCAGGGCTGCCTGACCGAAGGGATGCTGAAGGTGGGCTACGGTACCGGTTCCTCCATCATGATGAACATCGGGGAAAAGCCCATCCTGTCCCAGCGCGGCATCGTCACCTCCCTGGCCTGGAAGCTGAAAGGGCAGGTCAACTATATTCTGGAAGGCAACGTGAATTATTCCGGAGCCATCGTGACCTGGCTCAAGGATCAGGCGGGACTGCTGAAAACCGCCGCCGAATCCCAGGCGCTGGCGGAGCAGGCCAATCCCAGCGACAAAACCTATCTGGTGCCCGCTTTCTCCGGTCTGGGCGCGCCTTATTGGCGCAGCGACGTTTCCGCCGCGTTTATCGGCATGAGCCGCACCACGGGCCGGGCCGAGCTGGTGCGGGCCGGGCTGGAGGCTATCGCCTACCAGATCACCGACATCGTGCAATTGATGCAGCAGGAAGCGAATATCCCTGAAATCGAACTTCGGGTGGACGGCGGTCCCAGCCGGAACAAGTGGCTCATGCAGTTTCAAAGCGATATGCTGAAAAGCCCCGTGCTGGTGCCGGAGGCGGAGGAGCTGTCCTGCGTGGGCGTGGCTTACGCCGCGGGCATGGCCTTGGGCCTGTACGATGACAGCATTTTTGAAAACAACCGGTACTTCCGTTATGAACCCCGGATGGACGAAACCACCCGGCAGGAAAAACATGCGGGATGGAAGGAAGCCGTTCGCAGGATTCTATAAAAAGGAGTGACAATCCATGAAAGCAGCATTGGTGTATACCGGCACGACCCCGGAACTGATCGAACTGGTGGAACAGGAAGTCAGAAAAAACATTGGCCCCGACGCGGAAATGATCAGCAGCGCCGACCCCACCATCATTGGGGAAGTGCGCCAGGCGGGTTATGTGACCCCCGGCGCGGCGGCAAGGCTCATCGGTATGTATGCCGCCGCCGTGCAGCAGGGTGCGGACGCGATCCTGAACATCTGCTCCTCCGTGGGCGAGGTGGCGGACGCGTTCCAGCCAGCCGCCCGGTATATCGGGGTGCCGGTGGTGCGTATTGATGAAGAAATGTGCCGGGAGGCGGCCCGGCTGGGCAGCCGCGTGGGCGTGCTGGCTACGCTGCCCACCACCCTGGAGCCCACCAAGAACACCATTCTGCGCACCGCCCGGGAAATGGGAAAGCATGTGGAGCTGGTGGACGGCCTGGTGGACGCCTTCAACTTGGATCAGGAGCAATTCCGCGCCTTGCTCATCGGCGCGGCGGAAAAAATCGCCGATCAGGTGGATGTGATCGTGCTGGCCCAGGGTTCCATGGCTTATGTGGAACAGGATATTGAAAAAGCGGTGGGCAAACCCACCCTGTCCAGCCCCCGGTTTGGCGCGATTGAACTGAAAAAAGCGCTGCAGGCGAAAGGATTGATGGCATGATCACCGATACTTCCCGTTCTCCTTACGCCCGGCTGTCCGCGATCCCTTACAAAGACGCAGCGTGGACGGGCGGCCTGTACAAGGAAAGGTTCGACACCGTGGCCGCCGTCACCGTGCCCCACCTGCAGCGCATGTTCGAGGAAAAGGACATCAGCCATGTAGTGGAAAATTTCCGCATCGCCGCCGGGGAAGCGGAAGGGGACTTCGACGGCACCGTTTTTGGCGACGGAGATTTTTACAAGTGGTTCGAGGCCGCGGTTTATACAGCCGTAAAGGCCGGGAATGAAAAGCTGTTGGACCAGCTGGAGGATTATATCGCTCTGTTTTCCCGGGCCCAGCAGCCCGACGGCTATCTTTCCACCAAGCAGATCATCGGCGAAAAGCAGGGAAAGGGCCCCATGCGGCAGGGGGACATCAACGATTTTGAGGTGTACAACATGGGCCACATGTTTACCTCCGCCTGCCTGTACTACCGCTTGACGGGGAAGGACAGCTTTTTGAAGGTGGCCGAAAAAACCGCCGGGTATTTGAAGAATCTGTATGAGGAAGCCGCCCGCACGGGCGAAGTGAAAACCGCCGTGTGTCCTTCCCACTACATGGGCCTGATCGAGCTGTACCGCACCACCGGAAAGAAGGAATATCTGGATCTGGCGAAGCTGGCGGTGGAGCTGCGGGATTCCGTGAAAAACGGGCTGGATGACAACCAGGACCGGCTGCCCTTAAAGCAGCACCGGAAAATCGTAGGCCACGCCGTTCGGGCCAATTACCTTTACGCCGGGGTCACCGACCTGTACATGGAAACGGGCGACACGGATTACCGGGAAGTATTGACGTCCGTATGGAACCATTTGGTTACCCGGAAAATGTACCTGACCGGCGGCTGCGGGGCGCTGTACAACGGCGCGTCGCCCTACGGCAATTTCTTTCATCACCAGCTGGTGCACCAGGCCTACGGCTACGAATATCAGCTGCCCAATATTACCGCCTACAACGAAACCTGCGCGTCCCTGGGCGGGGTGTTCTGGGCCTGGCGCATGTTCCTGATGGAGCCCCGGGCGGAGTATATGGACATGCTGGAGCGCATGATCCTGAACGTAAACATGGCGGGCATCAGCCTGAACGGCAAAAAATTCTTCTACGAAAACATGCTGGAGCGGGCCAAGGAATTGGCCTATGAATTGCTGTGGGGACAGGAGCGCACCGAATACATCACCAGCTACTGCTGCCCGCCCAATCTGGCCCGCACCCTGGCGCAGACCGCGGAATACGCCTACGCCGCGGATGAAAACGGGGTGTGGACGGGACTGTATGGGGCAAGCACGGCGGCCTTTGCCCTGAAAAACGGCGCAGCTTTTACGCTGTGCCAGGAAACGGATTATCCCTTCGATGGAAAAATTCTCTTTACCGTAAAAGACAGCAACGGGATTCCTTTCCTTCTGCATCTGCGCATTCCCGCGTGGGCGGAAGGGGCTGAATTGATCCTTGCTGGGAAAACGCAGGAATTACAGGCCGGATCGTACGTTGCTGTTCCGGCGGGGGAGGGCTTCTCCTGCGCGCTGCGCCTGCCCGCCGCGCCGCGGCTCACCGTGGGAAACGGGATGATCGAGGAGGATCGGGGCCGGGCCGCCGTGGAAGCGGGGCCCCTGGTGTACTGCCTGGAATACCTGGACGCGCCGGAGGCGGAAAGCCTGCAGGATCTGATGCTGCCCGCAAACCCCAAGTTTGAGAAAACAGAATTGACCATAGACGGGCGCACGGTGCCGGGTTATGAAACCACCCTGCTGTGCCGGGATGTGCCTGCTGAAAAACGGGAAAGCCTGTACCGCACCCTGGATGCGGCACCGCTCCGAACGGTGAAAGCGCGGCTGATTCCTTATTACGCCTGGGATAACCGGGGACGGGGCGAAATGCTGATCTGGATGCCCCTGGCCTGGCGGGAGGTATGAGAACGTGGACGAACAATTCAAGCCCCTGAACGCGGCGGAAGTCTTTGCGGAATGCGAAAAGCTGTGGGCGGATGAAAACGCCCGGACAACCGTGCGCCGCCTGTACGATGAAGCGTATGCCGGATTTCACAGCCAGGTCATGGTGCTGGACGACGACCCCACCGGCGTGCAGACGGTGCACGATATTCCCGTGGTCACGGATTGGAAAGAAGATACCCTGACGGACGCCATGCGGGAGGACGGTATATTTTTCGTGCTCACCAATTCCCGCAGCTTTTCCGCGGAAAAGACGGAAGCGGCACACCAGGAAATCGCCGAAAACGCCTGCCGGGCGGCCGTGAAAGCCGGCAAAACGCTTACCGTGATCTCCCGGGGAGATTCCACCCTGCGAGGCCATTATCCCCTGGAAACGGAAACGCTGCGCCGGGCTTTGGAAGAAAACGGCCATCCGGCCTTTGCCGGGGAGGTACTGTGCCCCTTCTTCCGGGAAGGGGGACGCTTTACCCTGAACGGCGTGCATTACGTGAAGGAGGGGGATCAGCTGACCCCCGCGGCCCAAACGGAATTTGCCAGGGATAAGACCTTTGGCTATCATCATTCCTATTTGCCGGAGTATATTGAGGAAAAATCCGGTGGACGAATCCGGGCCGATCAGGTGATCGTGCTTTCTCTTGCGGAGCTTCGGGGCCTTCAATGGCAGGCGATGGAAGAAAAACTGAAAAGCGCCAAAGGGTATCGGTACATCGTGGCCGACGCCCTGGAAGAAACGGACGTAATGGCCCTGGCCGTGGTGCTGATGCGCCTGATCCGGCAGGGGCGGCATTACATGCTCCGCAGCGCCGCGGCGGTGCCCAAGGTATTCGGACATGTGGAGGACCGGCCCCTGCTGTCCCGGGAGGAAATGATCGACGTATCTTCACCGTTTGGCGGCCTTGTGATTGTGGGCTCCCATGTGAAGAAAACCACAGATCAATTGAACTGCCTGCGGGAATCCTCCGCTCCGCTGTCCTTTCTTGAATTTGACGTCAGCGGCTGGAGCCGGGAAGGGGCCCTGGCGCAGGAAACCAAGCGGGTGACCGCATTGGCCGAGGAAGCCATGAAGCAGGGGAAAACAGCGGTGGTCTATACCAGCCGTACGCTCATCGCGCCGGAGGGCATGAATCCGGAAAAAATGCTGGAAATCTCCGTGAATATTTCCAATGCGCTGACGGGCGTGGTTTCTTCCCTGTCCTTCCGGCCACGGTTCCTCATCGCCAAAGGCGGCATCACGTCCAGCGACGTGGGGGTGAAAGCCCTGCGGGTGAAAAAAGCGCTGGTGCTGGGCCAGGCGGCCCCCGGCATTCCCGTATGGAAAACGGGAAAAGAAAGCCTGTTTCCCGGCCTGTCCTACGTCATTTTCCCCGGCAACGTGGGCGGGGCGGACACGCTGCGGATTATCGTGGAAACCCTGTGCTGAGGAGAGGAGGAGCGTTCTATGTCCCGAAAAATTATTATTTCCCTGGCTCCGGTGAAGGCCGGAACGCCCATTGATAAAATCGCCCTGGCGGAGGACGTGAAAAAATGCGTGGAAAAAGGCGCGGGTATGTGCCATTTGCACTGCCGCCGCCCGGATGGAAGCCTGACCCCGGATACGGCTGAATTCATCGACACCTTTGAAGAGATCCTGAAACGCACCGACGTCGTGGTGCAGGCCTCCACCGGAGGCATTTCCAGCATGACCATCGAGGAACGCTGCCATCCGCTGAACTACTGGCGGGTGGAAAGCTCCTCCCTGAACGGCGGCAGCACCAACTTGAACGGCGCGTTATATGTGAATACGGATGCCGACATCGATTACTGCGCCAAGCAAAGCTATGACAGGGGCATCATTCCCGAGGTGGAAGTGTTCGATATCGGCATGATCTACAACATCGAGCGCAGCGCTCAGCGCACGCCCTACCGCCGCCCCATTTTTTACAACCTGGTGTTCGGTCACCAGGGCGGTATGCAGCCAGACATGACCTGCCTGACCGCGTTCCGCTCCGCCGTGCCCGCGGACGCCCGCTGGGGCGTGACCCATTACGGACGGGACAACTGGGATTTCCTGGCCGGGGCCATGGCGCTGGGCGCGTCCGTGGTGCGCATCGGCTTTGAGGACAGCGCTTACCTGGCTCCCAGCGAATACGCCCAATATAATTGGCAGGTGGTGGAGCGCTTGGTGCAGCTCATTCATGCCATGGGTCTGGAGGCCGCAACTCCGGAGGAAGCCCGCCGCATCCTTCACACCCTGCCCAAAACGCGGCCATGACGCATTGAAGGTTATGCACACAAAAAGGAGCACAGCGCGTTTGCGCTGTGCTCCGATGCATTTTTGGGTTATTTGGCGTAAGCGGCCTGGTAGATGGCCAGGTATTCTTCGCCCAGCTTCTGGATTTCGTTCAGGAAAGCGTCGTAATCCGTTTCAACGGACTTGGAACCGGTGATGAACTCAGCGGTCCAGGTTTCCACGGCGTAGTCCAGCTGCACCTTCAGGTCGGCAGCCCGGTTGGTGTCCTTTGCGGAGAGGTACACATCGGGATAAGCGACCTTCCAGTAGGGAATCTGCTGGCGTTCCACTTCCGCGTTGATCCAGTCGTTCAGAGGATAGATAACCTGGGGCATGGTACCGCCGCCGATGCCGGGGGTGATGGAGCCGGAGTTGGCGGTGAGAACCTTGGCGCGCTTCACTTCAAAGGAATCGTAGCCGGTGTATTCCAGCACCAGGTGCTCGCGGTCAATCTTGGCCTGCTCGGTCTGCTCGCCGTTTTCATCCACATAGTAGAAGTCAACGCCGGCTTCGCCGCGCATGTTGTAGATGCCGCCTTCATATTCTTTCCATTCGTACACCCAGTCGGCCATGCGAAGCACCACTTCGGGATACTCGCATTCGCAAGTGATGGCCAGAGCGCCGCGGGTCAGGCCGGTGGTACGGGTCCAAACGGGGGTGTCGCCTTCGTTCTTGACCAGGCAGCCTACGATGGAATATTCTTCGTTCTGTTCAGAGGGAACCACCAGGAACGCGCCGGCAGTCTGGAACATGCCCAGGGTCTGGTCGCCTTCCGCCTGGCCTTTGGCCTTCAGCGCGGCGGAATCCATTTCAAAAATCTGGGGGTCTACCAGGCCGTCTTTCCAGGCGTTGGCCCAGAAGGTAACCATGTCTTTCCATTCGGCGGTCAGGGGGCCGTAGTACACTTCGCCATCGTCGGTGGTGCCCAGGAAGTTGGTGTTGTCAATGTTCTTGCCCCACCAGGCCAGGGTGCGGTAGAAGTCCTTGATCTGCTTGGTGCCGCTGTAGGGGATTTCGTCGGCCTTGCCATTGCCGTTGGGGTCCTGTTCCTTGAAGGCCTTGAGAGCGGCGTACAGCTCATCTACGGTCTTGGGCTCGGAGAGGCCGAGCTTTTTCAGCCACGCGTTGTTAATCCAGTACTTGCCGCTGGTCAGGTCGCGGGGCATATCGTTAATCCAGGGCAGGCAGTAGATATGGCCCGCGGGGGTGGTGATGGAGCTGCGGAGCACGGGGTCAGCGTCCAGCAGAGCGGACAGGTTGGGCATATACTGGGGAATCAGATCCTCCAGGGGAAGCAGGATGCCCTGATCATCGCCCCAGTCCACTTCCTGGGCAGCGGTGATGCCGCCGGCGTAGATGAAGTCAGGCAGGTTGCCTTCTTCCATCATGCGCAGGTTGATGGAGGTGGCCCAGTTGTCTTCCGGCACGGTTTCGATGTTCAGGGTAACGCCGGTGATTTCCTGCCATTTTTTGAAGAACTTCAGGTCTTGCCATTCGCCCTGAGAGGCATCACGGGGCCCCAGCATATTCAGGGTCAGCTCGGATTTGACCACGGGGTAGACGCTTTCGGTGTTCAGAACGGACGTGTCCGCCAGCGCCGTGCCGGTCATCATGATCAGAACCAGGAAAAGAGCAGCCAGTTTTTTCATGAGTGTTTCCTCCTTTTTGATATAATCTCCGTCGGACGCGGAGAATTATTCCTTGAGAGAGCCGATCATCACGCCCTGCACAAAGTACTTTTGCAGGAAGGGATAAATGACCAGCAGGGGCACGCTGCCCACAACGATGAGGGTGTACTTGATGATTTCCTGTAGCTGGGCCAGCAATTCCTGCTCCAGCACGTCCCCGGTCATGGCGGAGGAGGTCTGGGAGGAAATCAGGATTTCCCGCAGGAACAATTGCAGGGGATAATTGGTGCGGGTTTTGATGTAGATCATGGCGTTGAAGTAATCGTTCCACAGGCCGATGGCGTAATACAGCGCGATCACGGCAATGATGGGCTTGGACAGGGGCAGCGCGATGCGGAAGAAGAACCGGATATTGTTGCAGCCGTCAATGCGCGCCGCGTCCAGCAGGCCGGTGGGAATGCTGTTGGCGAAGAAGGTGCGGGCGATAATCAGGTTGGACATGCTGATGGCGCCGGGCAGAATCAGGGCCCACATGGTGTCCAGCAGCTTTAAGGAGCGCACAATCAGATACAGGGGAATGATGCCGCCGCTGAAAAACATGGTGAACACTAATATGCCCGTGATGATGTTCCTGCCGGGCAGATCTTTGCGGGAGAGGGCGTACGCGCCGGTGATGGTAAGCATGGTGCTGATGGCCGTGCCAACGATCATATAGAAGAGGGAGTTGCGATAGCCGATCCACAGCATTTTTTCCTGGAACACCCGCTCATAGCCCTGGAGGGTAAAGTCCACCGGCCACAGAATGACACGGCCGGAATACACGGCGTTGGGGTCGGAGAAGGAAGCGCTGACGGTGAAAATGAGGATGTAGAGGTAGGAGGCGGTGAGCAGCCCCAGGATGGTGTAAATGATGGCGTCAAAAATCCTGTCAAACCGCGTCTTGCGCACCGCCGTGCCCTTTAGCTTCTTTTTTGCTTCGGCCATTGTATCCACCCCCTTACCAGAGACTGGTTTCGCTCAGCCGCCGGGTGATGGCGTTGACCGAAATAATCAGGATGAAGTTGACCACGGAGTTGAACATGCCCACGGCGGTGGAAAAGCTGAAATCGCCGTTTTCCAGGCCCACCTTATACACATAGGTGGACAGGATTTCCGATTTGCTCAGGTTCAGGCTGGTCTGCATCAGATACACTTTTTGAAAGCCCACGTTCATGATGGAGCCGCTGCGCAGGATGAGCAGGATGGTAATGGTGGGCAGGATGCCGGGTATATCCACATGCCAGATGCGCTGCGCCTTGTTGGCGCCGTCGATGACGGCGGCCTCGTGAAGCTCCGGGCTGATGCCGGCCAGGGCCGCGATGTAAATGATGGCGGAAAAGCCCATGTTCTGCCAGATATCCGAGCCTACGTAGAGGCCGCGGAAATACCTGGCTTCGGTGGTGATGGGGTAGGGCCCAATGCCCAGCAGCCCCAGCAGCCTGGTTACGATGCCGTTGGTGGTGGAAAACATACAAAACAGCATGCTCACCATAACCACCACGCTGATAAAATGAGGCGCGTAGGAAACGGTCTGCACGAACTTTTTGAAGCGCAGGTTCGTTACCTGGTTGAGCATCAGTGCTAAAATGATGGGCGGCAGGAAGCCGAAGAGCAAGGAATAGGCGCTCAGCGCCAGGGTGTTGAGCAGGGCGGTTTGCAGCAGGCTGGTGGAAAACAGGCGCTCAAACTGGTAAAACCAGGGGTCGGCCCAGGGACTGCCCCAGATGCCCTGACGGATTTTAAAGGTTTTGAAGGCGATTTGCAGCCCGTACATCGGGGCGTAGTGGAAAATGGCGAAATACACCAGGGTGGGGATGAGGAAAAAATACAAATCCCATGTATTGCTGAAGCGAAAACGCAGGGATTTTCGCTTCGCGCTTATTGCTTTCGCTGAATCTTTCATACACTGCTTCTCCCCATTTCTGTTACATCATGAAGACCCGTTTGCGTGTGGAAGATGCTATTGATTATCTATGGAAATTATAACAAACTTGTTTGTGAATGTCAAGTATAAACATAACTAAATATCTTGCAGAAATTTTAGTATGTTTAGTTTTTGTGATTGATTGACGTGAAAACTGCAGAATGAAGAAAAGCAATTTGCCGGAAACGGAAAAGAAATAGCCAGAATAAAAATTGAATAGTACAGGTAAATTCTGGAAAATATAGCAGCACAAAAGCTCTGGATTTTGAATGAAGCAGGGCTATGAAAATAAAACAGAAAAATTAACTAAACATTTATCGCCTGTTTAGCTTCCGGCGGAAGCGTCCGTCAGCAGAACGACGGGGCCGAGCAGACCAACTGGAGGCAGCCAGCCGTGAATGGACAGGGGATCGCGCCAGCGGTACACCGGGGCGTTTACCGTTTCGATGGTGATGGTATGCCGCCCGGGGGAGAGGGACAGAAAGAAATCATAAGGGGGAGACATGCGCATTCCCGCTTCCCTGCCATCCACCCACACCCTGGCCGCGTCGAACTGGTTTTTGATTCTCAGCCCGAAACAGGCACAGTCTGCCGTCACTTCCGCCTCGTATCGAACCGTTCCGGCAAACCTGGGGAAGCAGGAAGCAATATCAAACAATTGCGAGGTGTGAAAATCCTGCATTTCCGGGGCGTCTGGAAAGCTGACGCGCCAGCAGGGCGTCAGGCTTTTTCCTTCGAGCAGCTTTCTTGCCTGCTCGGCCTTGGGCAATTGAGGCAGCGGTTGGGTCAGGATGACAAGCTGGCCTGGGGAAAGGGTCAGGGAGACCCGATAGCCCCGGGCTGTGGCTTCTCCCTGAGGAGAAAAGCATTTCTCCGCCTCCGGGTCATAGAGAACCGGGCTTGAAACGCCTTCCAGCACGCCCGTAAAGGCGGAGGATTCCCGGCTGCTTTCGTTAAAGAACAGGAAAAGCCGCCCCTGGGGCCTGTCGTAGGGATAGGCGTGAATCATGGGTGAAAAGGATAAGGGCTGAACGGCTGAGGAACTGACGGATGAGCACCACTTTGCGGCCTGCGCCAAAGGCACCCTGTGAAATGCCCGAGGCGGCGCGCCCGCGGCGTCGCAGTAAGCGGAAGGATATTCCTCCACAAAGGCGACGGTGCAGCCGGAGGCGGACAAAGCGCGGAGCTTTTCAAAAAGTTTCCGGGGCCACCGCTGCGCTCCGGGAATCAGCAAAGCCTGGTACCTGCCCGGCCTCAGCAGATCGATGGGAACGATTTCGCAGGCAATCTGGCTTTCGTTCAGAACCCTTACGATTTGCTGGGTTTTCATCACCCCGCTGCCGCAGGCCCATTCCGCTTCCGCATAGTACAGCACGGCGGCCCGGGCGGCGTGGCGTCCGCCGTCGATGAGGGCGGCAGCCTTCTCTATCTGCCCAAATAGCCTGGCGATAAAGGGCTCCATGGGCGGGTAAGCGCCAAAATGCGGGGGAGAATCCGGATCGGGGGCGGGGTTTAAAGAAAAAGCGTGCGGGGTAAAGTAATTGATGCCCCTGGATAAGAGCAGATTGGCCAGATACCGCATTTCGCCCGGGCTTTCCTGCCAGCCGTATGCGCCGAAAAGCTCGCATAGCGCCCGGCCCTTTTTGTTTGGGTCCAGGGCGGCGGCCGAGGCGGTCATTTGCGGCAGCATGAAACGGAAAAAATCGTCCTCCGCCTCGAAATCCCGGCTGTGGGAGGCGTGATGGCCTCCGTAAAATTCGGGCCGCAGCTCGTGATGCACCAAATCCATGCCCGCCATGGTTTGGCCGCCGAGCGCGCGGAAAAAATGCCCGGCCCCCTGGCCCAGGCGGGAATGGGCGTTGTTCTGCTCGATCACGTGGCCGATGTATTCCAGGCCCCGCTCCCGGCACCAATTGCCGATGGGATCAGCATAGTTTTTTCGGTACAGCTCGCTGCACAAATCCATAAAGGCGTAGCGGATGAAGGGCGTTTCCGCCCCGATGTCGTACCACAGGCCGGGAAGCAGCGGCCGGGCGTCCCTGCCCATGCGCCGGGAAAGCAGCTCTGCCATATCCTCCCGCCAGGGAACGGGCAGATTGGGATATTCCCCCAGCACTGCGTGAGAGCCCCTCCCTGCCCGCAGGGCGGGTTCGTCGGAAAAGAACCCCAAGAAGGTGCGGCCTGTTTCTTCCCCAAAGAACGCCGCGTGAGGCCGATAGATCGTTTCCAGCATCAGCCTTCCGCTGTCCGGCAGCAAGGGATTCAAAAACTGCTGCGGCGGGTTTCTTTCGCTCACGTAATCCGCTGTCAGGTAAAACACGCGCCAGGTTCCTTCCGGAATATCCCAGCGGATGAGTCCGTCCTTGACCCGGTCCGTCAAATCCATCAGATCCGCGACGGCAAACCCGCCCAAATCCACAAAGCTTTCCACCCGGTTGCCGGTTTCAAGCTTTCGTCCCGCCACAATGGCCGCCGGGATACCGCTCTGCCCGTCCGGCCAGGCCAGAATGCGGCCGCCCCGCAGCGGCCCCGCAAAATCCGCGTGGGTTTCCCGCAGCAGCATGCGCTGCCAGGGTGTATTCGCCCCCGCGCCGTTGGCGAAGCCGGAGGGAAAATGGGCGTCGTCCAGCAAATAAAACCGCATGCCCAGTTTCTTGCATTCCGCCATAAGAACGCCCATTTCATGCCACCAGCCGGGGCCCAGATAATCGGGATGGACGCGGGATTCGGCGCAGAAAGTGTCGCAGCCGGACTGCCGGATGGCTTGTACGCCCCGGCGCAATGCGTCGTCATTTTCACCGTGAAGCCACAAAAACGGCAGCAAATGGCTGCTTTTCATGCCAAGCCTCTCCCTTCCTCTCCCAGCCTTATTTCTCCAGGACAAACGAGCAGAAACGGATTCTTTCCCGGTTCCAGGTATAGGTGATCATCACCCGGTTTCCCTCCGCGATCACGGCGGGATAGGCAAAATTGCCGGCCTGATCCTCCAGCGTGAGCAGAGGCTGGAAGGTACGCCCCTGATCCAGGGATACAGCCGCCGCCAAGGGTGTGCGGGGCCCTTTATAATAACCCGGCAGGTTTTCCCGGGGATTGTATGCCAGCACCAGCGCACCGTCCGGCAAGACGCAGGCGTCAATACCGGAATTGTTGTTGGGTAGCCCGGTGTCATAGGCCAGGCTCCAGGTATGGCCCCCATCCAGGGAATCGCTGCGGAAAATGCGGGAGGAAGTGGTGCGGCACAGCATGTGCACCCCTCCTGTCTCATCCTCCCACAGGGTCGGCTGAATCATCCCCCTGCCAAAGAGCAAATGCGGATCGTAGGGCCGGTGAATGATTTGCGCGTCCGTGCTGCCGCCCTGGTGAAGCAGCACCCGGCGAAGGGGCACCGGAGCGCTTTTTGTCCAGCTGACGCAGTCGTCGGCGGAAATATCCACAAAGCAATCCCATATACCGCCGGCTTCCAGAGAAGCGGGGGCCAGCACCGCGCCGTTTTTCAGCCGAATCGGCTTGTTTTTTACCGGGCCCCTGCCGCCGGAATCGTCTCCGGGTACCAGCTCCGCGGGTGGGGTGAAGCTTTCGCCCTCGTCATAGCTGTCTGAAAAATAGGTTTTCCATTCCGATATTTCTTTTCCGGCTTTGAAAAACAGCCGAATGCTTCCGTCGTTTCGCCGAAACAGCACGGGATTCCACAGAGGAACGCCGCGAATATCCGCCGCAACGCGGGGATATTCCCAGGCCTGGCCGCGCTTTCTGGAAACCCAGATGGCCGTATCCGGGGCTTTTTCCCAGGAGCCGCCAAAGTAGGCGACGAGGATACCGCCTCCTTTCAGCTCCACCAGCGTGGACGCGTGGCAGCTGTCAAAGGGTTTATCCTCCGGTACCGCGAATTCCTGCGTTACCTGAACTGCTTTCATACGCTTTTCCCTCCGTTTATCCTGTGCCCCCAAAGAACGGGCTATTTTGCCGAAGCGCGTTACCGTATTCATTATATCATATTATCAGCCGGATGCAGATGGAAATTTGTCCAAACCAATGCTCAAAACCCAGGTTCTTTACCCGCAATCATCTTTGGGCCTGTTCTCACCGTAGTCGGGGCCGGAAGGACTACGGATGGCGTCGTGTGCGGAACCAGGATAGTCAGCATTATCAAGCAAGTTCGCGCTTAACGGCTGGGGCGTTCCTTTTCCCTGCATTCCAGCGGGTGAGCTCATCTTATCCGAGCCGCGCGGCCCGCCTTCCCCCGCAAGGGATTGGAGCGTGATTGAAGGCGTTCTTTCAATACACCGGTCGAATTCCTTGCCCAATCTTTTACATTCGTGTTTTCTTGCGCAAACAAAGTAAATGCAGTATAATAAACTTGGACAACCCATAAAGGAGGAATTCGCATGAAACGACTGATAAATGCTTTAATGATGATTGCTCTGCTGGCAAGCGCCGCCTGTGCAGAAACGCGTGAGGGCGTGGTTTATCTGGAAGGGGAAGCGGAACCTGTCACCGAAACGCTGTATGAAACACCCTGGGGCTTCTCCTTCTGGTACGACGCGGAAACGTTCACCGTGAATGACAGCCAGTCGGAGAGCGGGCAAAGCCTGACGGTTTATCCCGTGGAAAGCGACCTGCCGGTTTATTTGGAAATCATGACGTCCAATTCCGTTGGGATTCCCGCTGAAAAATATTTGGCTGTGAACGGCGACGACGAAGAAGAGATGGACGAATATCCCTGCGAAGCAGGCGGAAAGATCACAGGTTTTGAAAAGTTCGCAGATTTCAATGAAGAAATCATGCAGGGGTTTTACGTGATTCAAGCCGGAGATGAATGGGCGGCGGCGTATCTCAGCTGCCCGATGGAGGCCATGGAAGGCTTTGGAAGACGTTTATCCGCCATCCTGAAAACCGTGTCCTTCGGCCCGCTGCCCGCCGTGCGCGTGGAAGACGGCGAGGAGATGGACGGCCTGCCTTCCATCGTGGTCAGTGATGATGAATACAGTACCTGGGTGACGTTCGCGGCCCGGCGGCCTGTCCGGGATGTCCAGGTGCTTTCCCTGGATATGACAGGTTTTGACGACGAGGCGGGAATCATCTTTGACACGGAAACGGTATACAAGCTGGACGAATTGAATCCTGATTCTCCGATACGGCTGTCGCTGACATTCTATGGCGATATTCCCAACAATGGTATTTCCTTTGTTGACGAAGACGGCGCCACCCACCGCTATGCTGTGGATATGAGCGGAGATACAGGGGCGCTGTACCTGTGGGAATTCTGACCGGTACACAGTCAGCATGATCAGACGGCTGTCAGGCGTGGGCAGCCGTCTTTTTTTCGTGGAAAGGGCTTGAAGGACGGCCTCACTTTGGGTATAATATATCCTGTAATGATATGGCTTTACGGTGGGAAAAACTCAGACCCGCTGTCAACAGAATGATTTGCAAAGGAGTTAATCAGTATGGACAAGAAAATGACGGCCCTGATCATCATGGACGGCTTTGGCATCAACCCCAACCACGAGGGCAACGCGATTTATATGGCGGGCACGCCCGAACTGGATAAGCTCATGGCTCGGTATCCCCACACCCAGCTGGGTGCCAGCGGCATGGACGTGGGCCTGCCGGACGGCCAGATGGGCAACAGCGAAGTGGGCCATCTGAACATGGGCGCGGGCCGCATCGTGTATCAGGAACTGACCCGCATCACCAAGGATATTCAGGACGGCGTGTTTTTTGAAAAAGAACCCCTCATCTGGGCCATGGACAGCGTAAAGAAAAACGGCGGCAGCCTGCATCTGATGGGCCTGCTCTCCGACGGCGGCGTGCACAGCCACATCACCCACCTGTACGCCCTGCTGGAAATGGCGAAAAAGCGGGGCCTTTCCAAGGTGTTCGTCCATTGCTATCTGGACGGCCGCGACGTGCCGCCCACCTCCGCCATCGACTATATGCGCCAGCTGGTCGCCAAGATGAAGGAAATCGGCGTGGGCCAGGTGGCGTCCATCCAGGGCCGCTTCTGGGGCATGGACCGCGACAACATCTGGGACCGCGTGGAAAAGGGCTACGACGCCATCGCCCTGGGCGAAGGCGTGCGGGAAACCGACCCCGTGGACGCCGTGCAGCACAGCTATGACAACGGCAAGACCGACGAATTCATGCTGCCCACCGTCATCGAAAAGGACGGCAAGCCTCTGACCACCGTGGAGCCGGGCGACAGTATCATCTTCTTTAACTTCCGTCCCGACCGCGCCCGCCAGATCACCCGCGCCTTCATCATGGAAGACTTCCCGGGCTTCCAGCGCAAGAAGGGCTACATCCCCGTGCAGTACGTGTCCATGACGCAGTACGACGCCACGTTCACCAACCTGAAGGTGGTCAACCCGCCCGAAAATCTGAACAACACTCTGGGCGAATATCTGGCCAAGCTGGGCATGACCCAGGCGCACATCGCCGAAACCCAGAAGTACGCCCACGTGACCTTCTTCTTCAACGGCGGCGTGGAAGCCCCCAACGAGGGCGAAGAACGCTTCCTGATCGATTCTCCCAAGGTGGCCACCTTCGATATGAAGCCCGAAATGAGCGCCCCCGAAGTGACCGCCAAGGCCCTGGAGCTGATCGACAGCGGCAAGTATGACGTGATGATCCTGAACTACGCCAACTGCGACATGGTGGGCCACACCGGCGTTATCCCCGCTGCCATCGAAGCTGTGCGGGAAATCGACAAGGACGTAGCCATGCTGGTGAGCGAAATTATCAAGAAGGGCGGCCGCGCCTTTGTGACCGCCGACCACGGCAACGCCGACCAGATGATCGACCCCATCACCAAGGAGCCCTTCACCGCCCATACCACCAACCCCGTGCCTTTCATCGCCTGCGACGAAGCGCTGATCGGAAAGTCCCTTCGCTCCGGCGGACGGCTGGCCGACATCGCGCCCACCATGCTCACCAGCATGGGCGTGGAAGTGCCCAAGGAAATGACCGGAAAGAGCCTGATTGAATGATCTACAGCTACTGTAAACGCTGCAGCCTGGAAAGCCCCGGGGACACCTGCACCGGCTGCGGCAAGCGCGCCGCCGTGTCCGCCCAGATGGATCAGTGGAGCATCGCCGTCAATCCACTGATGGACGGGCGCGCGTGGCGCGCCGCGCTGACCGCGCTGACCTCCGCCGCGCTGCTGCTAATGGCGGTGGTGTTTGGCATGGAGGCCGCGATCAATGGGGGAGAGGCGGCGGGCGTGCTGTTCCGCGGTTCTCTGCCTCGGATGATTTTGGCCCTCGTGCCCGTGGGTATGGCGGTCACCCTGCTGTTCCTGCTTTTGCAGGGACAGGAGGTGGACGTGTTCAAGCTGGACGCCCAGGGCGCGCATCTGCGCACCTGGCACGGGCCGCAGAAATGGAAAAGCTGGGCGCGGCTGCAAAGCGCCGACCCCAATAAGAATGTGCCTCAGCAGGACGGCAGTGTGGTGCATCTGAGCCAGGAACGCCACCTTTTGTGGAAGGATGTGGCCCAGGTGCAGTACCGCCCTGGAAAAGCCGTCATCGCCCTCTACCACACCCCGCACCTCGCGCCCCTCGTGCTGCGCCTGCCGCCGGAGGAATACGAACTGGCGAAGGCGTATGTGGGGAAGTATTGTAAAGGAAAGTAACCTATATTTATTTGCCGTTTAAATCATTGTTCTAAGTTCCAAGTTCTAAGTTCCAAGCCAATAGTGGTCAGTATATCATGGAGACCGGACTATTCAGACTTTATCGCTTAGAACTTGGAACTTTGAACTACATAACATGAGAAGGAGGGATCGCATGTCCATTACCCTGTACGACATCGCCAAGACCCTGGATCATTCCACCCTGCAGCCCTTCCTGACGGAGGACGACATCCGCAAGGGCTGCGACATTGCCCTGCAATACGACACCGCCACGGTCTGCGCCCGCCCGGGGGACATGCCCCTGGTGGTGAAGCTGCTGTCCGGCAGCGGCGTCAAGCCCTGCACGGTGATCGGCTTCCCCCACGGCGCGCACCACGCGAGCGTGAAAGTGTTCGAGGCGGAAAAAGCCTTGGATGACGGCTGCGTGGAGCTGGACATGGTGCTGAACATCGGCCGGCTGCTGCATGGCGATTCCGCCTATGTGCAGGATGAAATCGCCCAGCTGGCCCAGAAGGCCCACAGCCGGGACGCCATTTTGAAGGTCATCCTGGAAACCTGTTACCTGAACGACGAGCAGAAGAACCTGGCCTGCCGCCTGAGTGAAGCGGCGGGGGCGGATTTTGTGAAAACCTCCACAGGCTACGGCTCCGCCGGGGCGACAGTGGCCGACGTGAAGCTGATGCGCGCCGCGGTATCCGACAAGGTGCGGGTCAAGGCGTCCGGCGGCATCCGCACGCTGGACATGGTGCTGGCCTGCCGAAACGCGGGCGCTTCCCGCTGCGGCGTCTCCGCCACGGTCAAGATCATGGAGGAAGCCAAGAAGCGCCTGGAGGAAGGGACCCTCACCGATCAGCCGCTCAGCCCGGTGGAAAACGCCGGAAACGGTGCGTACTGACAGCCTTGCAATCCATCATCAATCTCAAAGCTGACGAGGCAGGGAACGGAAAAAGTTCTCTGCCTCGTTTTTGCTTTTTACCCTTTATACTATTTCTCTTCCGGTCAACGTAGCGCTGCTACGCCTCCCTTCATTCAGCTTTGCCAGAACGAAAAATCCATCCCGAATCTTTCAATATTTTAGACGAGAAATAGTATTAAACGATAAGAAAACGCAAAAAGCGAAACCACCTGCGTCAAAAAAACGACCAGTTACGAAGTACGTCTTTCCCTGCCGATTTGGTATCATTTATACTGATCGTGACATGAGATGGGCTTGCAGCCCGTTGCAAAAGGGAGGAGACAGCCTTGAAAAATTCCAAACTGTGGTCCGGCCTCACGTCGATTTTCGCGGTCATTCTGGTGATCGCGCTGATCGGCAACACGCTGGCCACCGCCAACGCCAGCTACATCAACAGCACGCTGGGCATCAACACCGCCCGCGTGGTGGAAAAGGGCACGGCCCCTGCTGACACGACCTACTTCAAGAGCCAGTTCGGCGCGTTCGACGATCCCGAAGCCCAGGCGAAAGCCATCGCCGCGGCGCTGGAGCAGAACGTGAACGAAATGCGCGAAGGCGCGGCGCTGCTGATGAACAACAACAGCGTGCTGCCCCTGACGGACGTGACCAAGATCTCCGTGTTCGGCCACGGCGCGGTGGACCCCGCCTACCAGGCTTCTTCCGCAGGCACCAAGGTCAAGACCGGCGCGATCAACGCCATCGACCTGAAAACCGCGCTGGAAGCCCAGGGCTTCCAGGTCAATGAAACCCTGTGGAACGGCCTGCTGTCCGGCACCGCCGCCCGCGGCGTGCTGAGCACCACCCCCTGGGGCGGCGCTTCCATCCAGGTCAACGGCTCCGCCGCCGGCACGGAAGAGAACCGCGCGTTCTACGAACAGTACACCGACAGCTTCGCCGACTTTAACGACGCCGCCATCGTGGTGTTCACCCGCGAAGGCGCCGAAGGCACCGACCTGAATATGCAGGACAAGGACGACGAGGGCGGTTCCGCCGATCCCATCAGCTCCCTGGCGCTGCATAAGAACGAACGCGACCTGCTGGAGCTGGTGCGCGCGAACTTCGGCAAGGTGGTCGTGCTGCTGAACAGCCCCAACCAGATGGAAGTGCACGAAATCAAGGAATACGCAGACGCCATCCTGTTCATCGGCTATCCCGGCCATCAGGGCTTCACCGGCGTGGCGGAGATCCTCAAGGGCGTCGTGAACCCCTCCGGTAAGCTGGTGGACACCTACGCCACCAATTCCCTGTCCGCCCCCGCTGTGGTGAACTCCGGCACCGATACCCCCAAGTTTGCCAACGTGGACGAAATCAACGCCACCATCGGCCAGGACGAACAGGCCGAATACATGTCCTTCCAGGCCGAAAGCATTTACATCGGCTACCGCTATTACGAAACCCGCTATGCCGACGCCGTGATGGGCCAGGGCAACGCCACCTCCAGCGTGGGCGCGCTGAAGGGCGCGGCCAATTGGAACTATGCCGACGAAGTGCAGTATCCTTTTGGCTTCGGCCTCAGCTATACCACCTTCGAGCAGACCCTGGACAGCGTGACCGTGGGCGATGACGAAATCACCGTGAAGGCCACCGTGAAAAACACCGGCTCCGTGCCCGGCAAGAGCGTGGTGCAGGTGTATGCCCAGACGCCTTATGATGCCTACGAAAAAGAACACAAGGTGGAAAAATCCGCCATCGCCATCGTGGGCTTCGGCAAGACCCAGATGCTCCAGCCCGGCGCTTCCGAAACTGTGACCGTGACCATCGACAAGTACCTGCTGGCCAGCTATGACATGACCGCCAACAGCGGCGCGGGCGGCTACATCCTCTCCGGCGGCGATTACTTCCTGGCTATCGGCGACGACGTGCACGACGCGCTGAACAACGTGCTCGCCGCCCAGGGCTACACCGCCGCCAACGGCATGACCGCCGACGGCGTATCCGCCAAGAGCTACAAGTGGAGCGAAACCTTCAACGAAGAAAAGTACCGCTACGGCGAAAACGGCGTGGCCGTGACCAACCAGTTCGCGGACTGCGACCTGAATTACTGGGTTCCCGGTGCGGGCACCTATCTGAGCCGCAGCGACTGGGCGGGCACCTTCCCTGTGAGCCAGACCACCGTCAGCGCCACCAAGGACATGATGGACGTGCTGGACGGCGAATGGTATGAAAAGCCCGCCGACGCCCCAAGCTTCAACGAAATCGCCGCCAAGTTCGGCGTGGAAAGCGGCCTGAACCTGGCCTCCATGAAGGACATTCCCCTCTCCGATACCGAAACCTGGGAAAAGTTCATCTACCAGCTCAAGGTGGAAGACCTGCCCAACGCCACCGCTGAAAGCTTCTCCTGCCCCGCCGTGGGTGAGCTGAGCCCCTCCTTCGGCGTGGGCGACGGATGCGACTCCGTGGGCGGCAATTATCCCATCCCCGTGAAGGTGGGCGAAGAAGAAGTCACCGTGCCCACCACCCGCTACTGCTCCAATCCCATCATGACCGGCACCTTCAACTATGACATCATTGCGGGCCGCGGCACCATGATGGGCGAGGACGGCATGTGGAGCAAGTTCATGATCAACTACAACGTGGGCAACGACCTGCACCGCACCCCCTTCGGCGGCCGCAGCTTCGAGTACATGTCCGAATGCCCCACCATGAACTACCTGGCCGGCGCCGCAGAAGTGGAAGCCATGGAAAAGACCGGTTCCCACGCCGCGCCCAAGCACTTCGTGGGCAACGATCAGGAATTCTACCGCGAAGGCGTGGCCTGCTTCTTCAACGAACAGGCTTTCCGCGAAGGCAACCTGCGGGCCTTTGAAGGCTCCGTGCGCAAGGCCAAGGCCGGCGGCATCATGCAGTCCTTCTCCCGCCTGGCCCTCAAGTGGAACTCCTCCAGCTATGCCCTGAACACCCAGGTGCTGCGCAACGAATGGGGCTGGCAGGGCGCGATCGACACCGACGCCGCTCCCTGCTTCGGCGAATACACCGACGGCGGCTTCAAGTATCACGCCGCGGAAGTGCTGGCCGCCGGTACCCAGGAATGGTGCCTGGACGGCGTGGGCGGCCATGGAAACTGGGTGCTGAACAAGGCCCGGGAAACCGATGACGGCTATCTGCTGAACCTGCTCAAGGAAGCCGCCATCAGCTGGGAATACGCCATCAGCCGCTCCGTCATCACCAATGGTTACAGCTCCACCGCCGTGATCGAGCACATCACCCCTTGGTGGGTCACCGCCATCAACGCGACCCAGATCGCTTCCGGCGCGCTGGCCGCCCTGAGCCTGTGCATGCTGGCCGTGTCCAAGCTGAACGGCAAGAAGAAGGAAAACTGAGGGAGGAAAAGAACATGAAGAAAAAGAGCATCGGCTTCTATTTTGCGGCCATCACCTGTGTTCTCGCTCTCGTGACGCTCGTTCTGCTGCTGGTCTACGGCTCCAAGGGCGGGCAGGTGCAGCCTTTGGTTTACGCGGCGCTGGCCGTGGCCATCGTCTGCGAAGGACTGGCCTTCCTGGGTGAAAAGCCCTGGACGGATTTCACCTCCATCATCGGCGCGGTGGCCCTGGCCTACGTGTGCATGACTGTGTTCTCCGACGGCATCTGGAACATCGCCGAAGCCATGAACGGCATCAAGATGGTCGGTCAGCCCGAACTGGCGGGCATGAACTATACCCTGGCGGGCGTCAACATCGTTGCCATCATCACGGCCATCCTTGCCAGCTTCAACAAAAAATCCAAGGCTTAATCAAGTATCCTGGGGCAGCGGTCTGTATGGGCTGCTGCCCTTTTCCTTCATAGGTTTATAAAGTATAAAAAGCGACGAAGCGAGGGCCTATGCGGCCCTCGTGCACCTGCACCAGGAGATTTCTCACGGGGCTGCCGCCCGGCCTACGCTGAGAATGATCCACTGGATCATT
>CADCJO010000004.1 GCA_902801765.1 uncultured Eubacteriales bacterium | reverse complement strand
ACTACTTTTGTGTCCATGTGATGGGATTTTCACCTTTTCAAATGTCCACAATGTGGGTTTGTCGCTAATTCATGTGTCCATTTTACGGGGTACATTTTAGTCTTCCAGATCGGCATCTTCCCCTAATTCATGGAAGATTTTCTCGATCAGGCCGCTTTTCTGCCACTCTGCGAACCGCTTGTACACTGTCTGCCACGGTCCGTATCTCTCTGGCAGATCCCGCCATGCCGCCCCGCTCCGCGCAATCCAGAAGATTCCATTCAGCATGTCCCGTGAATCTTTCCGCGGACGTCCCAATGTGCCGGGCTGCCTCTCCGGAAAATACTTCCTCAACCGTTCCCATTCTTCGTCTGTGAGCTCGTAGCGCCGAATGACTCGTTTCATTTTCTCCACCTCGCTTATATTATTCGACGCTGTTGCTCAATTTCCTTTTGGTTTTTTGTATCTTTTCTCGTTTTTTTCAGGTGTTTATGACTTTAGAAACACACTCTAGTATAACAGCTATGTTCTCAAGGATGAATGATAAAGCCAGCAGGGAGGAAACGCTGGGGTTTCGAAAAGTTTGAGGGCTTCTGGCCCAAGAAAGCCAGGGAAAATCCGAGGGGGAAAGTGAACTTTCCCCTGCGGATTATTCCTTGGCTTTCCCCGGATGCTTTGCATCCGGGTTGGCGGCTTCGCCGCCGGGCCAGAAACACAACGGCGCCAAGCCAGACTTCCGCGTTCTTCCCCGCATCAGCGGGAAGCAAGCTGATTTATTCAGTCAAGCAGTATCCGCTATTGAGGTCCAGGAGATGAAATCTCCTGGTTCAGGGGTACAGGGGGCTGAATAAGCCCCTTGCTTCGTCTTTGTTTTTCACCCATTGCAACAAGACTGATAATAATTCACAAATTGTCCAACCCTTTTATCCATCAAGCCGCGCGGCTTCCATGGAGAGCTGGCGATACAGTTCCGGGCATGTCCAATGCCGGTTATACGGCGTCAGTACGGCTTTTAAACGCACACTCTGCCCATTGGCGCGGAGTTCCCTGAGCAGTTTGTCCATCAGGCTGTCCTGGAAAAAAGCCATCACGAGCATCGGCCCGCCCGCTTTTTCCGCCGTCGTGCCTGACGATGGCGTATCCAGGCCGCAGATCATGCCAATGGTTTGGCCCCATTCCGCTTCCCGCACAGCCTTCACACGGATTCCCAGAGCTGAAGCGAGGAAAGAAATGCGCATCAATTGGTTCTGTTCCATACAAATGCATAAAAGCAGCGGCTGCATCACAATCCTCCTGTTTCCAAATAACGGGAAAAAAGGTCAGTTTATTCTTGCGGATCAGGCCCGCGTGTGGTATCATGGAAAAAAAAGCCGGGAGGGACGACACCATGGCACAGAAAAAAGTGGGCGATCTGATTAAGGAAGCCCGGACAAAAGCCGGACTGAGCCAGGAAAAGTTGGCTTCAATGGTCGAAGGGCTTTCTGCCAGCGAAGTAAGCAAGGCGGAACGGGGCGAAAAAGACCTAACCCAGGCCGAGTTGAAGGGGATCGCCAAAGCGACCGGCGTGACCCAGAAATCCCTGCTGGAAGCGGCCGGTTACGTTTCATCCACCGCCAAGAAGCCCGCGGCGTCCACGGCCAAGAAGCCTGCGGCATCCGCCGCGAAGAAAACCACAGCCGCCAAAGCAGCTGATGAAGTCAAGCTGACCGCCGCGGAAAAGCGGATGCTGACCCTGTACCGCGCCGCCAGCGCCGCCCTGCGTAAAGACGCGGAAGCGGTGCTCAAGGGCGAGAAGCAGGTGCAGGAGGAAGGCGGAAACCCGCTCATGGACGGGCTGCTGGGCGGAGCGCTGGACGTGCTGGCCAACCTGGGGAAGAAATAAAGCTTGTATTCAAATCATGTCCGGCTCGGGCCGGGAAAGACGCGCGGAGCTTCGGCTGCCGCGCGTTTTACGATGTTTTTTTCTGGTCCTCCTGCGCTGTTTCAATCCGTTTGATGCGGGAAACCGCATGGCTGATGGTCAGCAGCGCTTCATCGGCGCGGATCAACTCCATCGAGCCAAAGGGCGCATCCAGCATTCTTTCCCATAGAAAACGCTCCGCTTCGATCAGCTGAATCGTCGTTCCGGTTCCGCCGCCGCCGCGGATGGAGATGGCTTCCCGCATCAAACGGCGATATACCGCGGAATAACTGTCCCACAGGATTTCAGGCAGCATGGGCTGAGAATAGTACACTTGTCGCTGATCCTTCAAGATTTCCAGCAGACGGCACATTTCCGGATAGAATTCTTCCTTCTGGGCGTCCAGGATCGCGTCCAGCACCAGCTTTCCGTCTGTCATGTCCGTCAAAGGGATCAGCAGCGCCAGCGTTTTTTCTTCGCCTTCGCGGAAGGGCATGGCGCAGTAAATCAACGCGTTCAATTGCTGGATCGGCCGGTCATAATGCTGAATCTGATATTTCACAAAGCCCGCCGACGCCTTCTGGCGGCAGAGCTCGGCAAGCACCTGCAGCTTGGAGTCAAAGTGATGATAAAAGCTGCCCTTGCTGCAATCCAACGCCTCCAGAAAATCCTGGATGGTGGTTTTCATATATCCCTTTTCAAAAAACAGCCGCTCCGCCGTATCAATGATCGCCTGTTTTTTTAAATCCCCCTTGAGCATGGTTATTTCCCCTTTGCGTTAATTGTATTCAATCACCTGCTGAATCATCGGATACCGGGAAACACACAGCAGCTGCCGGCCGATCTCCCCTCCGTTTTGCAGAAAGACCTGATAAGTTTCCACGTCGTATCCCGTCCGCGCCTTGACCTTCACCTGGTTTGTTCCGTGCGGCAGCGCGGGATTGTTTTCATAAAGCGCTGTCTGCGGCGGTTCGGAAACAGACACCACGTTCGAAATGAGTTCAATGCTTACGCCCGTATCCAGTGCCGCGCCATAGATTTCCACCGTGCAGGCGCTGTTTTCGCAGAATGCCACCACAAAAACCGGCGTCGTTTTATCATTGCGGAATTTGAAATCCAGGTCGGGCCAGTTGACCGTAGCGTCGCGGCCCGCGTCCACATAATTGCTGGGCCAGGCGTGGGGCGAACGCTCCACAATCGCCAGGTTTGCCATGGCCGCGGCGTTGAACAGGGTGCTCGACACTTGGCACACGCCGCCGCCCACTTCATCGACGGTTGCGCCGCCCGCAATCGCCGCGGCAGGCTGATAGCCTTTTTCCATCGTGCGCTGACCGGTCGTCTGATTAAAAGAGAACGTCTCCCCAGGCATGACAGCCGTTCCGTTGACGGCCTGGGCAGCCAGGCGGATGTTGGTATTCCGGTTTTTATCGTTCGTCAGATAGGTCGTAAAGCTGGAAACGCAGGTGAACGTATTCATCAGCTCCGCTTTGGTTACCCTCGGCGTGACCGGTTCGGTCGCGGCGGTGATAGTCGCCGTGTACGCGCGCCTGTCCAGCGTGTCGATGATTTGGCGGTACAATGCTTCCGCGTCCAGCTTCGCTCCCGCGCGTTCATCGGTAAAGGTAAAAGATCGTTTTGAAAAATCAAACGTAGCAACCTGGGCATCCTGCGCATCGTGGCTGACGCGTTCTTCCACCATCCGCACGAATGATCTGACATTTTCCGGATCGTACGTGACAGATGTAAACAATTTGACCTTCGCAGCGTTGGTGTGATAAAGGTGCGCATACCGGTAATCAAAGGGCGTGGTATCGGTGGCGACGGTATCGCGGGAGCCCTGTCGGCCAATGGCATATGCCGTGTCCAGCACGGCGGAAATGTTGCGCTGGATGGGCACTTCATTGGGCGTAATCGTCCAGGCCAGCTCATCCACACGCAGCCTGATCCAAAGCGACTTATCTGTTTGCTGGTTCTGGCTTCTCAGGGCGTTTTCCGCCTCCGCCCGCGTCATCCCGCCGATTTCCACATGATCCACCGAAATGCCCGGGGCAAATGTGTCTCTTGCCAGTATCGCCGCTTTCTGGCGAAACAGGGGGTAAGCCTGATACAGCGTCGTTACATATACGCCCATGAGACATAAAGCCACGATCGCAAGCAAGGAAGCAAAAACCCACAGTGCCGTATGCCGTGATTTGTACGGGGCGGCGCCCTTCGCCCATTGGGATTGCTCCCGGACAGGCTGTATATTTCGGACTTCGGTCTGCGCTCTGTATACTTGATCCGGATAAGGCGCGCTGCTTTCGGTAACTCGCCGGAAAGCGGTCTGTTCGTCTTGCGTGGGATAGCGGGGACGCAGCGTCTTTTGGCCTTCCTGTTCCTGTTCTGGCATCGTTTTTCCCTTTCTTTTCTATAAGCAAACCTGATTCTGTTTTATTCTAATCTGAACAGACCGTTTTGTCAATGAGGAATCAGGCAGAACAAAACAATCCCCCTTCTTTCGGCAAAAGAAGGGGGATAAAAAGCATCTTTCTCAGATCGTGCGTTCCTTGCCCATGAAGCAGCAAGCCAGAGTGCCGGGTCCGCAGTGAGCGCCGATCACCGGACCGATGATCTGAATGCGGATATCCCGAATCTGAGGAATGCGCTGACGCAACATATCGGCCAGCTTTTCCGCGTCGTCGGGTACGTCGCCCTGCAGGATCAGCACAGTTTGCTCCTCGGGATGCTCGATCATTTCCGCGGTGTGCTCCACGATGGCGCGAAGCGCCTTTTTTCTGCCCTGCACCTTTTCCACGGGGTCCAGCTTGCCGCCCTTGCCCATGCAGATGATGGGCTTGATATCCAGCACGGAACCGAACAGGGCGCTGGTGGAGGAAATGCGGCCGCCGCGGGCAAGGTATTTCAGGTCGCCCACCGTCAGCCAGGCATGGGAACGCATCCGGTTGTCCAGCAGCCATTTTTCCACTTCATCCATGGACTTGCCCTGCTCATACAGCGCGTGAGCGCCCAGCAGCAGCATCGTCATGGGGCCGGAAATGCTGAGGGTATCCACCACGGTGAATTTCCGCTCCGGATATTTCTTAAGCAATTGTTCCCGCGCTTCATAGATGTTGTTGATTGTCGAGCTCATCTGGGAAGAAAAAGCCACGAAAAGCAGATCCGACTCTTTCAGGATCGGCTCAAAATACTCCAGATAGGTTTCAGTTGGCAGCAGGGAAGTATTGGGATTGGCGCCTTCGCGCATCCGACGGAAGAAATCCTTTTCCCCGCCCGAGCGGCCATTGTCATCCAGATACTCCTTCCCGTCCAGCGTATAGGGCATACGAACCACGGGGATATGCTTTTCATCAGCGATGCTGTACAGCAGGTCGCTGTCGCTGTCCGTCATAAACACGTAGCTCTGTTCCATCCCTGCTTTCTCCTCCTTCATCTTTTAGTATCTCTTTTATTGTACCTTGTTTTGTATAAAAAATCAACTGCTTCTTTCCATTGAAACGATCAATATTTAGCAATATACTGAAAAAGTATCCACGGTCCATTTATAGGACTGCTTCGAGCAGCGCTTTCATTCGCCCGACCGCTTCCCCTTCCCCGGAGGAAAGCAGCTCCACGCCCCCCTCCGCATCAGCGGGTGCCAGCAGACCCTTGGCCTCTAAACGTCTGCGCAGCTGGCGCACAGTGCCCTCGTTACCGTCCAGCAGCGGAACGCCCGGAAAAAAGGCGGCGATCGTTCTTTTCAGAAAAGAATAGTGGGTGCAGCCCAGGACGACGCCCTCCACTTTTTTATCCCGGAAAGGGGAAAAAAGCTGATCAAAATACGCGTTCAGCGCCGGGCCGCCCAGCTCGCCCCGCTCCACAAATTCCATCAATCCGGGGCAGGGCAGCGACACCACGCCCTCACCGTAGAGCGCATAGAGATGCGCGTACTTTTCCCCGGCGATGGTGCCGGGCGTCGCCAGCGACAGCACCACGCCATCGCTGTGTAGCAGGGAGGCGGGCTTCAGCGCCGGCTCCATGGCGATGATCGGCAGGTCGGTGTACTCCGCGCGCAGATCCGCCGCCGCCGCGCTGGTGGCGGTGTTGCAGGCAATTACGATGGCTTTCACGTCCCGTTCAAGCAGCTTTCCAACGACCTGCCGGGATAAAGCCAGCACTGTTTCCCTTGGTTTTGTGCCATAGGGCGCGTTCCTCGTGTCGCCATAGAAAATAAACCGCTCGTTTGGCAGCAGACGCACGGCTTCTCGCAGCACGCTGATGCCCCCCACGCCGCTGTCAAACATGCCGATGGGCGATAACGCATCCCCTTTTTTGTATTCTGTCATACCGTTGTTTGCTCCTGTTTTTTCAGCCAGTCCCGCAGCGCTGCCCAGTGCTGCCGCGGAAGGTCATACAATTCCAATGCGGCCCCGTCCGTCAGGGTCAGGCGGATCGATACGAGCGCCTGACTGTTTGGCAGCATCTCCGCCGCGCGAATGTCCATTCGCGCCACAGGCCGGGCGCAGACGCGTTTGGGCTCATATTTCCAGCCGTTTCGTTGATAGATGATCAGCCATTCCTCAAGCAGGGCAAAGGAGGCATACGGTTCAAACCGGCTTTGAGCGCTTTCGTCGATTTTGCGCATGACTTCCTTCGGATCGCCCAAAGCCCGCACGGCTTCACCGAAGGGCGTTTTCTGAACCAGATTCTTTTCGTCGGTCAGGATGAGATGCACGCCCAGCAAACCGAGCAGCACCACCATGTCCAATCCGATCAAAATCAGCCTGAGCCTCGGGTCCGCTTCCCGCACGCGCATGACCATGCTGAGGCAAGCGAACGCCAACAGAAACAGCATCGCCGTGCCTGCATACAGGCGCGTCATGCCGCGGTATTCCCTCCGCATCTCCCGCACGCAGAATCCCGCCATTTCCCCGCACTTCCTTTCCGCTTCAGTATACCACAAATACGGTTTCCGCGCAATTCCAAGGGAAGGGAATCACTTATGGGGCGCTTTAATTCACTAAGGGAACCGCTGGGGCTGTTCGCCCCAGACCCTAACCAGGGTCCTGAGGACCCTGGACCCGCAACCGGCGAAATAACGTTGTTGGGAATATCAATGGTCTCCGCCTGACGCGCTGGGGTTACGGAAAGTTTGAGGGCTTCTGGCCCAAGAAAGCCAGGGAATAATCCGAGGGGAAAGTTTACTTTCCCCTCTGGATTTTCCCAGGCTTTCCCCGGATGCAAAGCATCCGGGCTGGCGGCTTCGCCGCCGGGCCAGAAGCATGACGGCATCAAGTCAGACTTCCGCGTTCCTCTATGCATCAGCGGGAACCAAGCTGTTTTACACAATCATGTTGCTTCCGCTATTGAGGTCCAGGAGATGAAATCTCCTGGTGCAGGTGCACGAGGGCCGCACAGGCCCTCGCTCCGTTGTGAAATAAAGTGCCAATATGCTCATCACGGCATTTGCTCCATGGCATCCAAATATCTGCAAATCGCCCGGGCCAGCGGTTCAGCCGCCGCGATTGCTTCGGGCAAAATGTTTTTGTTGTTGCCCACCTCAATCAGCATGCTGGGAGAAGCGGCCTGCTGGTTATACCGGCCTGATTTCAGCGATACGCCCCGGCACAGCCCTTCCGCGCGTTCGTTCAAAGCGTCGGCAATCCTCTGCGCCGCGCGCTGATTCTGTTCCCAGTCCGGCTTCTCTTCCAGGCTGCTGCCCGTACCCTGACCGATCAGGATCAGCATCCGCGCGGTATCCGTGCCGTCCACTGGGACGGTATTCTGTCCATTGCCGCTGGAATAAGAATCACGGTGCAAATCGATATATAAATCATACCCTTCCTCCGCCGCCTCCTTCAGGCCCTCCAGCGAACGCGCGTAAGCGGAGGACAGCCGGGGCATTTCATAATCGGTCACATCGTGGGTCACGAAAACCCCGGCGCTCTGCAAGAGCGCGGTCAGCTCCTCCCCCACCCGCACCACGTTATACCGGTGATCCGCCGTGCGCCATTTTTCCGTCTGGACATAACGGTTCTCCGGATCGATTTCATACGCCTCAAAGGTGTGCGTATGATACAGGTACACCCGTTTCTGACGGCTGCGGGACACCGAAACCGAAATAACCTCCAGCCGGAAGTCCGGCATCGGTTCCGAATCATTGATTGCCGCCGCTGTGGCGCTTCGGAGAAAGAACGTTCCTCTTTGCGCCGCGAACCCCGCCAGCACCGCCGCCGCACAAATCAGCGCCAGAAAACGGGAACCTTTCCTGTCCATGCCTTTCACCTCAGGATAGGATATGCCCGATTACGGCCCGTCATGCGAAAGCAGCTGAATTTCTTCTTCAGAAAGATGCGGCTGGAACGCCAGGTTCAGTCCATCGGCGATGATGCGCCCCACCCTGCCCACCAGCTCGTCCACCTCCCGGGGCGTCACGACAAGCTCGCCCATGCCCTGCCGCGCCAGCTTGCCGATCAGCGTGTCCACGGCCTGGGCATGTGCCGCTTCATCCATGCCAATATCCTGCAAAAGCATGCCCAGCGCGTCCCGGGCAATGACCGAGGCATACACCACCATCGGCACACCGATGGCGATGACCGGCACACCCAGCGTTTCCTTTGTCAGTCCCGCCCGGTGATTGCCCACGCCGCTGCCGGGCCGAATGCCGGTATCCGTGATCTGGATGGCAGTGCAGATGCGGCTGCTTTCCCGCGCAGCCAGGGCGTCAATCGCAATCACTGCGGCCGGATGTACATGCTCCACAATGCCTTTCACCGCTTCCGCCGTTTCCAGTCCCGTTACACCCAGCACACCCGGCGCCACGGCGCACACCCCGCGCAGCCGCCCGTGCAGGCTTTCATCCGGCAGATCCTTCAGGTGCCTCGTCACCAGCAAATCCTCCAGCACGCGGCTGCCCAGTGCGTCGGCAGTCATATGGCGATTTCCCAGGCCTACCGCCAGCAAATCACCGTTTGGCGGCAGCAGACCCCGAAGCGCTTCGGCGATGGCCCGGGACATCTCCAGCCTCTCTCCGGCCAGGCATTGGGCCAGCCCGGGCCGGGCCAGCGTGATATAGGTTCCCCGCGCCTTGTCCAAAGCGCGGGCGGCTTCCTCCGTTTCGATGCACACGCGGGTTTCTTCAATGGCTCCATGCTGCAGGGTGTAGGTGGAAATGCCCGAAAGTCCGCCCGCCAGTTCCCGGCTTTCCATGGCCAGATCGGTTCGAATCTGCATCCTGTCCCCTCCGCTTCGTTCATTCACACAGAATTATTGTCTGCTGCGGAGGGGCGCTCTATCCGTTTTCGGACATAAAAAACGCCCAGGCCGAAGCCTGAGCGCCTTTGTTGCTTGAATTAGTACTGAGGACGATTCTTGGCGAAGCATTCACGGCAGTACACGGGCCGATCGCCGCGGGGCTGGAAGGGCACCTGGGTGGTGCAGCCGCAGCCGTCGCAGATCACTTCGTACATCTGGCGTTCGGTGCGGTTGCCGCCGTTCTGACGGCGGGCAGCACGGCAGGCGGGGCAGCGGCCGGGCTCATTCTGGAAGCCCTTTTCGGCGTAGAAAGCCTGTTCGGAAGCGGTGAACACAAATTCGTTGCCGCATTCACGGCAGGTAAGGGTCTTGTCCTGATACATGGTTTGAAACCTCCTGATTATTATCGCCAAACCGCGTGATACGTTCCCTTAAAGTTTTCCTGGGCTCTGCGCATCCGTCTGCTGACGATGAATGAAACCGGGAGGAATAACTGCGAGATCGAATTGGCTTGGTCTTCGGGCGTATTATAGCACAGTTTTCGGCTGTTGTATAGCGGTTTTTAAAAATATTTATGGAAAAATTTTCGTATTCTGTTATCATTCCCCTGTTTTTTCCCATTTTCACCCAGAAAAAAATAAAAAAAGGCTTGCAAAAGACACCATGCCGTGATATAATAACTCCTGTTGTGACTAACGGGCGGTCCGCTGCGGGCACGAAAGATGGCCACGCATGAACGTCTATGAGGGAAGGAGGACACCATTCATGAGCGAAATCATCCGTTCGATCGAACAGGCACAGCTCCGTACCGATCTGCCCAGCTTCAACGTTGGCGATACGCTCCGCGTATTCGTGAAGGTTGTGGAAGGCAGCCGCGAACGTCTTCAGGCGTTTGAGGGTACTGTGATTGCCAAGCGCAACGGCTCCAGCCGGGAAACCTTTACTGTTC
Organism: uncultured Eubacteriales bacterium; assembly: GCA_902801765.1. GTDB lineage: Bacteria > Bacillota > Clostridia > Christensenellales > Aristaeellaceae > RUG563. Next base: position 47,269 of record CADCJO010000004.1, on the reverse strand, counting down.
GCCGCGTGTCTTACGGCATCGGCGTGGAACGTACTTTCCCGCTGCATTCTCCCCGCGTTGACCATATCGAGGTTATCCGCCGCGGTAAGGTTCGTCGGGCCAAGCTGTACTATCTGCGCAACCTGCAGGGCAAGGCCGCCAAGATTAAGGAAGCCGGTCGGCACTGATTTTCTACGGAAACAAAGAAGCTGCTTACAGATTCATCTGCAAGCGGCTTTTTTGTTATGTTCGTCTCCCCTTCTTTATCGCCAGTTTTCCAGCAGGCGGAAGAAGCCCTCCAGCAGTCCCGGCAGCCGCACGCTGTACGCGGCGACGGCGGGAAGTTCCGCAATGGGCCGACCCGCCAGAAGCACCTGTACCGTGCCAAGCGGCTCTCCCGCCTCCACCGGTGCGTTCAGGAATTCCGGCAAATGCGTTTCAAAGCTCAATTGACTCTGCTGACCATTGCGCAGCAATAGAGATAATCCGCTGCCCAGCGATACGTCCACCGCGTCCCGGGCGCCCAGCTTGACCGGCACCTGCACCCCCACCAGATCACCCGTCCTGGCTACCTGCACATGGCTGTAATTTGCAAAGCCGTAATCCATCATGGCCCGGGCTTCGTCAAAGCGGGTCTGACTGTTGGGCACCCCCAGCACCACCGCGATCAGCCGCATTCCGTTCCGCTCCGCCGTAGCGCTGAGGCAGTATTTGGCTTCGCTGGTGGAGCCGGTTTTCAGTCCGTCGCAGTCCCTGTAAAAACGCACAAGGCGATTGGTGTTGGTCAGGTCGGTGGTTCGGCCGGAAGGGTGGGTCAGGCTGTCCAGCCAGGTGGAGGAATAAGTGAAGTAGGTCGGGTGCTTCGCCATTTCCCGGGAAATCGCCGCCACGTCCCGGGCGCAGGTGTATTGACCGTCGGCAGGCAGGCCGGTACAGTTGATGTAATGGGTGTTTTCCAGGCCCAAGGCTTCCGCTTTTTGGTTCATCAGGGTCACGAACCCGTCCTCGGTTCCCGCGATATATTCCGCCAGCGCCACCGCCCCGTCGTTGGCAGAAGCGATGATCGTGGCTTTTAGAATGTCTTTCAGCGGATACACCGCGTAGGCGTCCAGAAACGCCTGGGAACCTGGCTGACCCGCCGCCGCTGGCGATACGGTGATCTTGTCCTCCAAAGTCATGCTGCCTTCGTCCAGCTTTTCCAGCGCCAGCAGCAGCGTCATCAGCTTGGTGATGGACGCCACGGGCCGCCGCTCGTCGGCGTTTTTTTCAAAGATCACCGCGCCGGTGTCCGCTTCCAGCAGGATGGCCGAAGGCGCGGTCAGCGTCATGGGCGCGCCTTCCTCCAAGGGAGCGGCCAGCGCGGATACCGGCAGCAAAAATAAAACTGCGCAAATCAGAATGCAAGAAAAACGAGCCATGCTTCTTCCTCCCTTTTTTCGGGCTTACTATAAGCATAGCTCGTTCAAGCGCTGTTTATGACAGGATTTGTTTGATTATTTGTATCTGTTTAGCCGTAGCTCCGTTTCTGCTTGGTGTGTACTGAGTTCCAAGTTCTAAGTTCCAAGTTCTAAGACCGAATTTGGCTGTAATAAGTATCATTCGCGCCGAATATAACAAATAGCTTAGAACTTAGAACTTTGAACTTAGAACTTTTTACAAAACGACTGAATCGTTACAATTATTTAAGCGGCACATACCCCGCCTGGGCAACGGCCTTCTGGCCTTCCTCGCCGACGAGCCAATTGACAAAGGCTTCGGTATTTGCGTCGCCCTTGCGGTAAACGGCGTAATAGTTGACGGTGAAGGGATAGGCTCCGGACTGCAAATTCTCGGCGGTGGGCGAAACGCCGTCGATGGCAAGCACCTTGATCCCGCCGCTTTCCACCAGGGTGTTCACGTAATACAGGTAACTGTACCCAATTGCGCCGATGCCATTGTCATAGTTGCCGATCTGGGCCACCGCGTCAGCCATGCCGTCGGAAACGTAGTTTTCTTCCACTTTCTGAATCTTCAGGCCCTGCATCACCATTTCCTCCATAGCGGTCTGGCTGCCGCTGCCATGGGGCCGCTGATAGGCGGTGAGCGCCTGGGATGTGCCGCCAAAGTCCGCCCAGGTTGCATGCTGGCCCATATAGATTTCCTGAATCTGGGCAACCGTCAGGCTGTCCACCGGGTTCAGCTCGTTCACCATGAACACGAACGCGTCGCAGCAGAAGGGCACATACACCAGCTCCACCCCCGCGTCCGCTGCGGCCTGGCGCTCGTCGGCGTTGGGATAGGTGGCCAGCACCAGGTCAATGGGGTGGGTGTCGTCCATCATGACGCCCTGGCTCTTGATGGTCACCAGGGGATTGGCCTTGCCCTGGGTCAGGCGGTCGTAGGCATAAGGCGTGGTGGAGAAGGTGACGAAGCCGTTCATATCTCCTTCCTCCAGGCCCAGCCATTGGCGGGCCAGCTCCATGGCCATGGGCACGCAGACCGTGCTGCCGTCCATGCTGGGGTAGGTGCCCCAGTCCCCGATGAACAAATCGTCGTAGCCCTCCAGGGGCTTCTTTTCACCCAGGCGGAAGGTATCGTCCGTTTCCAATTTCGTCCAACCTTCGCCCTTGCCGACGGCCTGGTTGATCTGGCTCCAGGAGCCGGTGTCGGGATTCTCCGCCAGCGCGGGCACCATGCCCATCACGCAAATCAACAAAACACAAAGCAGCTTTTTCATGGTTCGTCCCCCTCCTGTTTTATCTCAGTTTTCCCGCGGCGCAAGCAGAGTGTCGCCGTTGTCACCCCGGAAAATGGCGTCGTCCGGGTAATACTCCACCCACCATTTGTTTTCGTTTCTTTCAGCTTCCATGCCCTCCGGCAGGGACACCAGTTCCAGCGAAACGCAGTTGTTAAAAATATCCTCGCCGATTTCCCTGACCGTCAGGGGCAGGGCGATGGACTGCAAACGGGTGCAGCCGGAAAAGCCATAATCCCCGATGGATTTCAAGCCGATGGGCAGGGAGATGGTTTTCAGGTATTCGTTATTGAAAGCTCTTTCCGAAATGCGCTCCACCCCGGCAGGCACGTCGTAATGCGTGTCTTTCTTGTAATTCGGGTATGACAGCAGGGTTTTCCCATCCTTGGAGAAGAGCACCCCGTCCACGGTTTTGTAGAAGGGATGATCCTCCGGCACTTCATAAGCGGTGACAAAACAGTCGTACAGGCAGCCCACAATATCAGTCGCCGGCAGAGTGGTTTCGATGCGGAGCACATCGAAGTCACAGCAGTAAAAAACGTCCCTTTCCAGCACCTCCAATTGAGCGGGCAGAGTGAACTCCTGAAAATCGTAGAAACTAAATGCGTCCATGCCAAGATACCACAGTGTCGTTGGCAGGGAAACCCGGTGAAAATCGCCACCATCCGTGTCCCTTGCAAAAGAAGGGCCACTCTCGAACTTAGGATCAATCTCCACGGTTATATCCAGTTCTTGATTCCACTCATGTTCTATGGCCTCTCCCAGGGCCGTGACGCCTTCAAAGAGGATGAGGGTGCCGTCCTGTACGTCGCAGAAGTCGAAATACCCCCTTTCCTCCCATTCTGCCCGCCAGTCCCAGTCGTCCCAGCCATCCCAATCATCATCGTCTTCCGCTTCCTCGCCCCACGCGCAAATGGGGAGCAGAAGCAGCAGCACCAGCAACAGCGCAAGCAGCCGTTTCATCGGCATCTCTCCTTTTTCCTTGTTATCCATATAGACAAACGAAGAAGAAAGATTGTTTCATCCTGATATTATTTTTTCATTCATTTTCAGATTTCTTGAATCCTCTTGAACGTTTAGATTCTTCGCCACGGAGCAAGCTCCGCTTTTGCCCCTGCTCAGAATGACAGGCGGTGAACATTGAAAATATGAAACGGTACAGTTATGCTTCTTTGAAACGCCAAGCCCCACGCCCTGTCATCCTGAACAGGCCGACGAAGGAGGCCGTCGTGAAGGATCTCCCTGTCAGGGAATCAGCTATTCAATAAGATTCTTCGCTCGTCCCCATCCGTAGAGGGGACGGCTCAGAATGACATTGTAAGTTGCCAGAAAAAAAGAGGGAAGCAGGCAAAAAGCTTCCCTGATCACGATTATTTCAGCTCGTCAATTTCCTTTTGAATCATTTCCTTGGTGGCGTAATTCAGCGGCGAGAAGCGGCCCTCCAGGGCCTTTTCCAGCTTTTCGACAGCGGCGGCTTTATCCCCCGCTTCCTTGTCGTACTGCGCCAGGAAATAGAGGGTGTCGATCTGGCTGTCCTTGATTTCGATGGCCTTGTCGAAATATTCCTTGGCTTTTTCCTTGTCGTTCAGCAAGCGGTAATAGGTCTGGCCCATGTTATCCAGCACAATGGGGTCCTCGTCGTCGTAGTCCAGGGCTTCCTGGTTGTAGGCCAGGGCCTTTTCCGCGTCGCCCGCCTCGATGTACAGCCAGCCCAGGGATTGGTACGTCAGCCCGCAGGGAGCTTTCTGGTGGGAGGCTTCCAGCAGCTGAATGGCCTTTTCGATTTCCCCCAGCTTGTACTGCGCCACGGCGTAGTTCATGAACAATTGCTGCTTGCGGCCCGCGTCCAGATCGGGAGCCTTTTCCGCTTTTTTCAGGATTTCCTTGACCTTCAGGTAATTTTGTTCCCCGCCCTCGCGCAACAGCAGCACGCTGTAGGGCAGCAGATACCCGGCGGAAATGTAGTTCCCGGCATAAAGCTCCTCATACGCTTTCTTGGCTTCCGCTGTGTTGCCCTTCTGCTGAGTCATCAGCGCCTTGCGCGCCTTGAAGCTGTCCAAAATGCCCATATTATGTTTGCCTCCTTGCCTTCTTCATCAAGCGTTCATATCGTTTTTGCAGCGCTGCCATATCGCCGTCCGGCTGGTCGGCGGTCAGTAGAATGGCCTTGCGCGTATATTCGATGGCGGCGGAAATGTCCCGCGTTTTGTGCTCACAGATTTTGGCCAGGGCGATCAGCGGCACCGGCCCGCCCTGACGGTCAATGACCATGCGCTTGTATACCTGCGCGGCCTCGTCAAAGTTTCCCTCCCGGCGGTAGGTTTCCGCCATGCGGCCCCGGGCCAGGATGGACACGCTGCCCTTGTCCGCGGCGCGGTAGCACATCCGCGCCCGCTCGGCGCTTCCCCGCTTTTCATACACCCGGCCCAAACTGAACAAATCCTCCGGCGCTTCGGCCAGCAGCGGCGCGTCGTGAAGGCGCAGCAGCCTGTCCAGGATGTGGGCCAGAGAAATGATGTCCTGGGCGTTGTGCTCCAAAATATCCTCCAGCAGGGAAAAATCGTTTGTTTTCAGGAAGCTGAAATATCGTTCCGGCACCAGCGCGCCGGGCAGGTCGTCCTGCCGCGTCATGCCCAGCACCGCTTCCTCCAGGCTGGTCAGATTGCATCTTTTTAATCGCAGCTTCCACACCCGGCGCGAAGCCGGCAGCAAGTCCACATGGGGCCGATGCACGTATTGCTCCCGCATCCGCTGCATGGTGAAGCGCACTTCCAGCAGCGGCAGGTCGAAGGTCTGGCCGTTGAAGGTGCACAGCACCTTGCTGCGCGCCATGTCCTCCGCCACCCGGGCCAGCACGAAGACTTCCTCGTCGTAATCCCGCATCAGGTATTGCCGCACCACGAAGTCCGTTTCGTCAAAGTACCCCACGCCCACCAGAAAGGCCACCGTGCCCGCCCCATGGGACAGCCCGGTGGTTTCCGTGTCCAGGAAACAGAAGTCCTCCCGGCGGCAATCGGGGTAGGGCTGACCCTGCATCATTTCCAGGCTCGCGCCGGAAACCTCCCGGGCCAGCGCAAACCGGGAAAGGGGCATCCGCGTTTCCCGGATCAGGCAGTCCTTTGGCATGGGCTTTGTTTCCTTCGCGGGCTTTGCCACTCCGGCGGCTTTCAGTTTATCACGCAATGACAACATAGCTGCGTACCATCAGTAGAAAATGGAAAACTCCTCTTCCCCGCGCTCGTCCACCTCCACAACCCGGGGCGTACGGATGCGCGCGCGCCAGAGAATCAGCTCGTGAAAATCCCCGCCCGCCGCTTCATAATCTGCTAAATAGTTCTGCCATTCCTCGGTGAACTCCTCCAGCGACAGGTGGTTTTCCATCATATATACCGCCACTTCTTTGCCCACATAGCGGAAATGCCAGGGCTCAAACTTGATGGCGGTGATTTCTTCCTTGTCCTCCATATAGCGCAGCACAAAGCCAAACTCCTGGCAGTGGGCTTCCATCCACTGGGCTTCCTCTGTTTTGGCGAACTCCTTGTTCATGCCATCCTTCTGCGTCCAGGCATAATTGAGGATATCCGCGCCCAAGCCGGTCTGGTGGTCGCTGGCCCCGGGATAGGACACCAGTCCGTCGTCCCGGCCCATCTTCTCCAGACGGTTGTTGTACATGGTTTTCTGGGTTTGGTAGCTGCGGTAGGCGCTCTTCAAATACAGGGTATAGCCCGCCTCCGACGCGGCTTCAAACATGGCCGTCAGCGCGTCGCTGGCCGCCTGACGAAGCTGCATGTGCCCCGTGCCGGAGGCGCGCTTGACCGTCACGTTCACCAGATCATTCGGGGTATAGCTTCCGTCCAGCAAATGCGTGCGGTTCGCCAGCGTGATATACTGCTCAAAATCGTAGATGATTTCCGGCTCGATAGGATATTCCCATTCCGGCATTTGCTCTGCCAGAACGCCCGGCAGGGCCGAAAGGCACAGCGTCAGGCAGCATAAAAAGGCGAGTATCTTCTTCATTGGCTTTCCCCCTCGTCCTCAGCCACCACATAGGAGGTCAGCTGACGGTCGATGTATTCTTCCAAGGGAATGTTGAGTTCAAAAATTCTTTTGGCGTGGTCTTTGCCCACATAGCGGATGTGCCAGGGCTCCCAGGCATAGCCGGTCACGTCCTCCCATTCCGCCTTGTAGCGGATGATGAAGCCGAACCGGTGGGCGTTGGCCGCCACCCACTGGCCTTCCGGCGTGTCGCCGAAAGCGGCGGTGAGACGGATTTCTTTTTTAGTGCCCAGATCCATAGCCAGACCCAATTGATGCTCGCTGCACCCCGGCGGGGCCACGGTGCGCTGGGCGGTCTGCCGGTCCACCTTTTGCAGCTTCCGGTCAAAGATGGACGCCTGCTGGCCATAGCTTCTGTATCCGGATACGGCGGCCAGGAACAGCCCTTCTTCCTTCGCGGCGGCGAACATTTCTTCCAGCGCGGCCGCCGCTTCGGGCCGCATCCGGGTCGCCTCTCCCCCGCCCTGCACCTTTGGCTCCACGAGGTCGCGGGGATAGTAATCCTTCCCGATAGGATGCTCCCGGTTGATCAAAAACAGATTGCCGCCCAGCGCCAGTTCCGGGTCGCGGCTTTCTTCCGAAAAAGCAGCAGCGGGAAGCAGAAAGAGCAACGCGGTCAGGCAAAGCAAAAAACGTTTCATGCCCGCGCCCTCACGCCTGGATCATATCGCCGTATCGGGCGGCGATTTGCCCGGCGGCGTCCTGGGGCAGCATGACGGTGACGCGGGTGCCGGTGTCCTCATATTCCTCGGACAGGACGCGGCCCTTCTGCCTAAGCTCATTGATAACACCGTACTGGGCGAAGGGCACCAGCAGGGTCATTTCCTGTTCGGCCTTGCGCAGTTCCTTGGCAATCGCGGCCAGCAGCCGGTCGATGCCCGCGCCGGTTTGGGCGGAAATGTGCAGCGCCCCCGGCATGATGGGCAGAATCTCCTGATCAGCGGGCACCAGGTCGCACTTGTTCAGCACGTCGATGCGGGGCTGGGTATCCGCGCCGATCTGAGAAAGCACTTCCTCCACCACCTGATGCTGCTGGGGCGTGTCGGGGCTGGCCCCGTCGGAAACGATCACCAGCAGGTCGGAAAGCGCCGCTTCCTCCAGCGTGGACTTGAACGCCTCCACCAGGTCATGGGGCAGCTTGCTGATAAAGCCCACCGTGTCCACCAGCAGGAATTCCCCGCCGTCCGGCAGCTCCACCCGGCGGCTCACCGCGTCCAGGGTGGCGAACAGCTTGTTTTCGGCGTAGACGCCCGCGTCGGTGATGGTGTTTAACAAGGTCGATTTCCCGGTGTTGGTATACCCCACCAGCGACACAATGGGGATGGCGTTCTTTTCCCGGCTCTTGCGGCGCAGCTGGCGCTGGCGCTGCAGGGTGTCCAATTCCAGTTTCAGGCGGTTGATCTGTTCCCGGATGCGGCGGCGGTCGATTTCCAGCTTGGTTTCGCCGGGGCCGCGGGTGCCGATGCCGCCGCCCAGGCGGCTCAGAATCAGGCCCTGTCCGATCAGCCGGCCCGAACGGTATTTTAACTGAGCCAGCTGCACCTGCAATTTGCCTTCGCCGCTCTGGGCGCGCTGGGCAAAAATATCCAGGATCAGGGTGGTACGATCCACCACCTTCACGCCAATGATGTCTTCCAGGTTCCGGGTTTGCGCGCCGGTCAGCTCGTCGTCGAAAATCACCACGTCGGCTTCGTATGCCTGGGCTTCCAGCTGCAATTCCTGGGCCTTGCCGCTGCCGACAAAGGTGGCGGTATCGGGCTTGGGCCGCTTCTGGAAAAACCGGGCCACCACCAAGGCCCCGGCGCTCTCCGCCAGCGCCGCCAATTCGTCCAGGCTCTTTTCGCTGTCGATGCCCACCAGGATGGCGCGTTCGGGCTGCTCGGCCTCGTCGCCGTCGTCGCCCTGGAGCACGCGCTTATCGGAAACTTCAATCTCGTGCATCCAGGCTTCCTGGGGCAGCTTTTTCAGGGGGTAAATATCGGTCAGTTCCACCCCGGGGATACCGTTCACCTTTTCCGTCAAAAACGCGGCGCTGACCCCGGTGATATGCCCATCCTCCGCTACGCCCACGGCGCACATGCTGTCCAGCATCATGGACCGCAGCGCGGCGATATCCACGTCGGACAGCCGGGCGCTGCCGCCCGGATGGGTATGGATGCACCGCACGCAGGACAAGCGCTTACTGTTTCTTCTCAGCCGCAGATCCATCAGCGGCACGCTGTCCGTCACGCCGACAATCACGTCCAGCACATCGCCGTCCCGGCTGATATACACCGCGATTTCCCGGTTCAAAGCGCACGAATGCCGCGCAAGCTCCTGGAGGAGGTCGCGCGGCGCGTATTCATTCCATTCAAAGGGGCAGTCGTAGATCGCTTTCAGCTCAGCCAACTGCGTGTCCCGGATGCCCGTTGTGTTTCCATGTATTTCCTGCATGGACGCTCCTTTTCACCGGAGAAATGCTGATTTCTTGGCAGTCCTTTCACTGCCTGGAAAGCGCACAAACCCATTCAGCCAAAACAAACAAAGAAACAAACCAGCTGACATTGTCATCCTGAGCGGAGTGAAGCGAGAGCGAAACGGAGTCGAAGGATCTCCCGCGAAATGGCTTCCTTGCTGATGCTTGAATGTCCGGCAAGAAGATCCTTCGACTCCGTTCCGCCTTAGGCTCCACTCCGCTCAGGATGACATATTGGACGACTTATTGTCTGTTTGCTGATGGGTTTTGAGGTTACATCGAAGAAATCAGTCGATCGATTCTTCCGGGTGCTTCTTGAGGTAATCCTCCACCGCAGCGTGAATGGCTTCTTCCGCCAGCAGGGAGCAGTGCATCTTCACCGGGGGCAGCCCGTCCAGCGCTTCCGCCACGGCTTTATTGGTCAGGGCCAGCGCTTCTTTCAGCGTCTTGCCCTTCACCATTTCCGTCGCCATGGAGGACGTGGCGATCGCCGCGCCGCAGCCGAAGGTTTTGAACTTCACGTCCTCGATGATGCCGTTTTCCACCTTCAGGTACATGCGCATGATGTCGCCGCACTTGGCGTTGCCCACCGTACCCACGCCGTTCGCGTCGGGGATTTCACCCACGTTGCGGGGGTTTTCAAAGTGATCCATTACTTTTTCGCTATACATGACGGATTCTCCTTCTTATTTGGATGTAAATTGTTTGTGGGGGGAACCGCTCTTTGCTGTTACTGCGCACGTCTCGCGCTTCGCTTAGCCGCGCTTTTGTCTCCCCACAACTTGCGCTTTTTCGCAACATGCGTCACATTCGTGCCGCATGTCTTGGGAGCGGTTTCCCCCACACCCCCTTCCGAGAAAGCCGTAATGGGGAATGGGCAAAAGCTCTTGACTCTCTAAAGAACGTAGTCATCCAGTTTATTTCTGATTATGAATAAAATCGTCGAACATCGGGCTCATGGAACGCAGGGTTTCCACGATCTTGGGCAGCACGCGGAGCACCTCGTCCACTTCTTCTTCGGTAGTGGTGTCGGTCAGGCTCAGGCGCAGGCTGCCATGGGCCACTTCATGGGGCAGACCGATGGCCAGCAGCACGTGGGAGGGGTCCAGACTGCCGCTGGTGCACGCGGAACCGGAGGAACCGGCGATGCCCGCCAGGTCCAGCCTCAGCAGCATGGCTTCGCCCTCGATGTACTGAATGGACACGTTCACGTTGTTGGGCAGGCGGTACAAGGGATGCCCGTTCAGCCGGGTGTAGGGAATGGTGTCCAGGATGCCCTTGATCAGCTTGTCCCGCAGGTAGGTTTCCCGGATGCCGTTTTCCTCCAGGTTGTCAATGGCCTTTTTCAGCGCCGCCGCCGTGCCCACGATGCCGGGCACGTTTTCCGTGGTGGCCCGCTTGCCGCGCTCCTGCGCGCCGCCGTGCATGAACTGATCCACCTTGGTGCCGGTGCGGATATACAGCGCGCCCACGCCCTTGGGCCCGTGGAACTTATGGCCGGAAAGGGACAGCATGTCCACATTCCAGGAATCCACATTCACGGGAATCGCGCCCACCGCCTGCACCGCGTCGCAGTGGAAAGGGATCTTGTGGGCTTTCGCAATTTTGCTGATTTCGGGAATGGGCTCAATGGTGCCGATCTCGTTGTTGGCCGCCATGATGGTGATCAGGATGGTTTTGTCCGTGATGGCCGCTTCCACGTCGGCGGGGTTCACCAGGCCGTATTCGTCCACGGGCAGGTAGGTCACTTCAAAGCCCTGCTTTTCCAGCCACTGGCAGGTGTGCAGCACCGCGTGATGCTCGATCTGGCTGGTAATGATGTGGTTGCCCTTTTTCCGGTTGGCGAATGCCGTGCCCTTGATGGCCCAGTTGTCGCTTTCGGAGCCGCCGGAGGTGAAATAAATTTCGGCGGGCTTGGCGCCCAGGGCGTCGGCCACGGTGCGGCGGGCTTCCTCCAGCAGCTTGCGGGCGTCCCGGCCGGTGGAGTGGATGGAGGAGGCGTTGCCGAAATGCTCCCCAAAGCAGGGCAGCATGGCGGCCAGGGCTTCGGGACAAATGGCGGTGGTGGCGGCGTTGTCCAGATAAATGCGGTTCACGGTTGGTCTCTCCTTTTTTATATATATGAATTGGGCAATTCGCGTTTGAGTTCAGGCAGGAGGTGGTAGGCAGTAGGCAATAGGCAGTAGGCAGTAGTTTTATACTGGTTTCGATGTTTACAGTCCAATGTCATATTCCGTTTTAACCCCTACTGCCTTTTCAGCACAAATTATTATCCACCATATCCTGCAGGGTGATACCGTCCAGCAGGCCGTTGACCTGGCCGGTGAGGTACTCCCACACGCCCTTTGCGGGGCAGTGAGCGCTGCGGTCGCAGGCGTGTTCCGGTTCGCTGACACAGTCTGAAAAGTTGAGCGGCCCTTCCATGGCTTCAATAATGTTGCGGGCGGTGATTTGGGACGGTTCCCGGCTGAGCTGATAGCCGCCCTGCGCCCCGCGCACGGTTTTGACCAGATCGGCCCGGCGAAGGGTGCCCAACAGCTGCTCCAGATACGCTTCCGGCGTGCCCAGGGCGGAGAAGGCTTTCAGGCTCTGAGGCCCTTCCCCCTCATGCTGCGCCAGGAAGATCATAGCATACAGGCCGTATTTTCCCCGGGTTGACAGCTTCATGAAAGACCTCCTTTCTGAATTCCGACTGTTTTTATCGGGTTTCCTGGGTAAATATAGCATGAACCAGCACGCTTGTCAATATCTTTTTTCGCATTTCCCATTGACATGCCGGCGCATTCTGCTATAATGTTAAGCGATTAATGATTAAACATTTAATTTTTTTAAGAAAGGAGCAAACGCAATGCAGTACTGGGAAGCCGTGGAAGCCATGCACCGGCTGGAATACCTGCGGCGGATACAGGCGCGGAACGTGCTGGGAAACATCGGGCTGCATCCCGGCCAGCCGCGGCTGCTGCAATACATCTGGGATCATCCCGGCTGTACCCAGAAGGAAGCGGCGGACGAACTGGACGTGACCCCCGCGTCGGCGGCGGCCAGCCTGAAACGCCTGGAAAAGGCGGGCTTCGTGCTGCGGCAGCCGGATGAAAAGGATTCCCGCCGCAACCAGCTCTTTATCACCGACAAGGGCAAATCCCAAATGGAGGAAAACAAGCGCCAGTTCGCCCAGCTGGACGAAAAAATGTTCCAGGGCATGGACGACGGCGAGGTGGAAGCCTTCCGCCGCGCCTGTGAAAAAATGTTCGACAACCTGGCCGACGAAAGCTGCCGCCACCTGACCATCTGGAAGCTGGCCCAGAAAGCGCACCAGGAAGAGGAGGGAAAAACCACTTGAGCCAACAAAAAAAGAAAGACAGCATCTTCCGCCTGCTGAAATACGCCGGCAAATACAAATGGGCCCTGATCCTGTGCCCCATTGTGATGATCGGGGAAGTGGCCATGGAAACCTATATTCCCAAGCTGATTCAGCGGCTGATCGACGAAGCTATTCCCTACAGCGAAAAGAGCGGGGAGATTTCCCAGGTGCTCATCTGCGGCGGGCTGATGATCCTGATGGCGCTGGTGTCCATGTGCTTCGGCATGGCGGGCAGCTACCTGGGCGCGAAGGGCGGCATGGGCTTTGGCCGCAACCTGCGCCAGGCGCTGTTTGAAAAGATCCAGACCTTCTCCTTTAAGAATATCGACAAGTTTTCCACCGCGTCCCTGGTCACCCGCATCACCACCGACGTGAACCAGACCCAGAACACCCTGATCATGCTGGTGCGCATGGGCTTCCGCTCCCCCATCATGTTCATGATGTCGCTGATTTATGCGTTGCAGATGAACCCGTCGCTGACCACGATCCTGTTCGTGGCGGTACCGCTGCTGGCCGCGGGCATCATCTTCATCATGAAAAACGCCTTCCCCCGCTTCCAGATCATGATGAAGAAATACGACATCATGAACCGCGAGGTGCAGGAAAACCTGATCGCCATCCGCGTGGTGAAGGCCTTCGTGCGGTCCGAATATGAAAAGAAGAAGTTCGGCGCGGCGGCGGACGACGTGACCCAAGCCCAGCGGAACGCCGAAAAGATCGTGCTGTGGAACGGCCCGATGATGCAGACCCTGATGAACGGCTGCATCGTGGCGGTGCTGTGGTTCGGCGGCCAGCAGATCATCCGGGGCGAAATGGGCGTGGGCGCGCTGCTCACCTTCATTACCTATATCACCCAGATCCTGATGGCGCTGATGATGCTGTCCTTCCTGTTCCTGGGCATCGTGCTCAGCCGCGCGTCCATCTCCCGTATCCTGGAGGTGCTCAACGAGGAGCCCGACATTGCCAATCCCGCCCAGCCCGTGACCGACGTGAAGGACGGCGAAATCGAATTCGACCACGTGGGCTTCTCCTACGCGGGCGACAAGGACAACCTGGTGCTCCAGGATATTAACCTGCACATTAAGGCAGGCGAAACCATCGGCCTCATCGGCGCGACGGGTTCCGCCAAGACCAGCCTGGTGTCGCTGATTCCACGGCTGTACGACGTGACGTGCGGCACCCTCCGGGTCGGCGGCCGTGACGTGCGGGATTACGACATGCACGCCCTGCGCGACCAGGTGGCCATGGTGCTGCAAAAGAACGTGCTGTTCTCCGGCACCATCAAAGAAAATCTGCGCTGGGGCAACGAGCACGCCACCGACGAGGAAATCACCGCGGCCTGCCAGGCGGCGGCGGCGGACGAGTTTGTGCGCTCCTTCCCTGACGGCTATGAAACCGACCTGGGCCAGGGCGGCGTGAACGTGTCCGGCGGCCAGAAGCAGCGGCTTTGCATCGCCCGGGCGCTGCTGAAAAAACCCAAGATCATGATCCTGGACGACGCCACCAGCGCCGTGGACACCGCCACCGACGCCCGCATCCGGGAGGCCCTGCGCTCCCAGATGCCGGAGACCACCAAGATCATCATCGCCCAGCGCATCACGTCCGTCATGGACGCCGACCGGGTGGTGGTGCTGGACGACGGCAAAATCGCCGACGTGGGTACCCACGACGAACTGCTTGAACGCTGCGAAATCTATCGGGACGTGTATCTGTCCCAGCAGAAGGGGGTGGCTTGAGATGCCTCCACAAGGACGTATGCGCGCGCCTGCCAAGCCCAAGAACGCCAAGGGCACCTTCCGGCGGCTGGTATCCTACCTGGCGCCCCATAAGGGCAAGCTGATCGCGGTCACAGCCTGCATCATTTTCAGCACCGCCGCCAGCGCCACCGGCACCTTCCTGTTAAAAGACGTGGTGAACAGCTACATCGCGCCGCTCATCGGCGCCGCCGCGCCGGACCTGATGCCCTTTGCCCGCTTCCTGCTGCTGATGATGGGCATGTATCTGGCCGGGGCCATTTCCACACTGGTGTACAACCGCCTGATGATGATGGTATCCACCGGCACGCTGAACCGGATGCGCAAGGACATGTTCCTGCACATGGAGGATTTGCCCATCCGCTACTTTGACCAGCGCACCCACGGCGAAATCATGAGCCGCTACACCAACGATACCGACACCATGCGCGAATTCCTGAGCCAGACCTTCCCGCAGGCGGTGTCTTCCTTCTGCTCGGTGCTGTTCTCCTTCTGCTATATGGTCAGCCTGAACATCTGGCTGACGCTGCTGGTGCTCGCGCTGATGCCGGTCATCCTGGGCATTACGGGCATCATTGGCAAGCGCTCCGGGGCCAACTTCGTGGCCCAGCAGAAGGCCGTCGGCGAGCTGAACGGCTTCGTGGAAGAAACCATCGAGGGTCAGCGCGTGGTACAGGTGTTCTGCCACGAGCAGAAATCCATCGACGCCTACGAAAAGAAGAATGAAAACGTGCGCGTGGCCGGTACGCGGGCAAATATCTTCGCCAGCATCCTGGGCCCCATCATGAACAACCTGGGCCACGTGAACTACGTGATCATCGCCCTGGTGGGAGCCATCATGATCATCAACGGCTACACCAACACCGGCGTGCTCATTTCCTTCCTCACCTTCACCCGCCAGTTCAGTATGCCCATTTCCAATCTGGCCCAGCAGTTCAACGTCATCATGATGGCCCTGGCCGGCGCGGAACGCATCTTTGAAATGCTGGATGAGCCCGTGGAAGAGGACAATGGGTACGTCACCCTGGTGCGGGCGAAAAAGGACGAAGCGGGCAACATCGTGGAATGCAAGGAGCGCACCGGCATGTGGGCCTGGAAGCACCCCCACAAGGCGGACGGCAGCGTGACCTACACCGAATGGAAGGGCGACGTGGTGTTCGAGGACGTGACCTTCGGCTACGTGCCCGAAAAGACCGTGCTGCACAACATTTCCCTCTACGCCAGGCCCGGTCAGAAGATCGCCTTCGTCGGCTCCACCGGCGCAGGCAAGACCACCATCACCAACCTGATCAACCGTTTCTACGACATCCAGGGCGGCAAGATCCGGTATGACGGCATCAACATCGAGAAGATCAAGAAGGACGATCTGCGCCGCTCTCTGGGTATGGTGCTCCAGGACACCCACCTGTTCACCGGCACCGTGAAGGAGAACATCCGCTACGGCCGCCTGGACGCCACCGACGAGGACATCGTGCGGGCCGCCAAGATCGCCAACGCCGACTTCTTCATCAGCCACCTGCCCGAGGGTTACGACACCATGCTGACCGGCGACGGCTCCAACCTGAGCCAGGGCCAGCGCCAGCTGCTGGCCATCGCCCGCGCCGCCGTGGCCGACCCGCCGGTGCTGATTCTGGACGAAGCCACCTCCTCCATCGACACCCGCACCGAAGCCCTGATCGAGAAAGGCATGGATCAGCTCATGAAGGGCCGCACCGTGTTCGTCATCGCCCACCGCCTGTCCACCGTCCGCAACTCCCAGGCCATCATGGTGCTGGAAAACGGCGTCATCATCGAGCGCGGCGACCACGAACAGCTCCTGGCTCAGAAAGGCAAATATTATCAATTGTATACCGGTATGTTTGAACTGTCCTGATTGGCTTCATCTTACCCGGCTTCTCCCGTCAGGGGGAAGCCGGTTTTTTATCTTGTTCTTCTGCTGAATGTTTATTTTGTTTACGTCATACTCATTCCGGAAGATGAACCGTCACCGTTTTCCCGGTCCGTCATAGGATGAGGGTGAAGGCTGCCCGGTGCCGCAGCCCCGACTAAACGCAAGGAGGCGCAACGCTTATGTCTTTCTACTCCTACAAAAACGCGAACCCCGGCTGCTGCCCCGGAACGATTTCCGGCAATGCCCTGGACGGCCTGAATGAAAAGGTCTGCATTCAGGTGCAGCGGGTCTATGACAGCTGTCTTCAACAGCAGCAATTGACCAATGTGAACATCACAGTCACCAGCTATGCCCAGGTGGTCACCACCGGCTGCGGCTGCAATGCCGACACCGAGGAAGTGCCGCCCACCTCCACCCCCGTGCCGCCCATTACCTTTGAATCCTGCCGTTCCAGCAGCATGGACGTGGATATCAGCAATCTGACGGTGGAACGACTGTGTGACCGCCCCTGCTTCGCCCGCGTCCGCGGCACGCTGCAAATTCCCATCGACATCCTGTTCACCGACAGCCGCTGCGTGGAATACATCGGCAAGGGCATCGTGACGGTCAACAAGGATGTGCTGCTGGCGGTGCCCGATGATTCCATCGTGCCCTTCACGCTGGAGGGTATGGCCAGCGCCGTGTGCGTGGCAGGCAGCTACCAGGGCAACAACGTGTTCCGCCTCACCGTGTGCGTCACCGTGGTGCTGAAAGTTTTGGCCCGGGTTGAAATCCTCGTGCCCAGCTATGGCTTCTGCACCATCCCGCCCTGCGAGGAATTCGCGGATTCCGTCTGCGATGAATTCTTTTCGCTGCCCTTGTTCCCGCCCGCGACCCTATGCGATAACGATAACTTCGGCAATCAAGGCATTCCCCTCAACGCCACCGGCGGCACCTCCTGCTGCAGCAATTGCGCCAACGCCTGCCGGACCTGCGGGAACCGGTAAATACATCCTGGGGAGAAGACGGAACCCGTCTTCTCCCCGATCCGTTTCTTGCCGCAACACCTCTGGATAAACTGGTATTCCATGCAAAAAGGCTTGACACACCGCTATTTGCCTGTATAATTTGTATAGAAAGCCTACGCCGCCTTTACGAAAGAGGAAGGCAGAAGACCAACGAAGGGAGAGAAGCGGAACTTGTTCAGAACGAGCACAAGCCGGATAGAGCATTGGTGCGACAAAACGATGAGCGTGATGCGGGAGCGTCAGCTGGAAGCATGTCAGGACCGGCTGAACCGCTGCCCGGCCCAGGGTATTTTCGGTAAATTATGCGATGATGAAGCGCAGGATTTATTTTATCTGTCTTTTTATTCTCAGGAGATCAAAACCCGCGTACCCGATCAGGCGGAATTAAAGCGCCTGGTGCTGGATCGCGCGGAAAAGGAAGCCTGCTTCCTCTCCCCCCGGGAGGACGAGCTTGTCAAACGCATGCTGATTGGCGGCGGCGAAACCTTCCTGAACGACTGGGACGAAATCAGCGCTGCGGAAGCCCTGATCTCCCGCCTGTGGTGCACGCTGCAAATCATGGACGAGGACAGCGCGCGCCTGGTGCTGGCGCCCGATTTGATCCAGCCTGTCACCCGCGGCATGATGTCCAAGCAGTATACCGAAACCCGCGCGCAGCTGTTTTCCTTTGACGCCACGCTGCATAGCCTGCTTTATTTGTCCGGCTTCCTGCACGCGTCGGTGCCCCTGACGCATTTTTACCGCAGCATGGCCAAGGACGCGGACAGCTTGTCCGCGCTGCTGGTGGCGCGGTATCTGCGGGCAGCCTTTGATTACACCGAAACGCCGGAGGGTGAAATTCTGCTGCTCCATCCCGGCCTGGCCGACCCGGATCATCTGCTGGCAACGCTGTCCAAGATGCCCCCCGCTGAGGTATCCATCACCCGGGAAATGATGCTGGGCGGGCTGAACGGGCTGCTGCCCGAGGAAATCGCCTCCTGCGAAACCATGCGCGGCGCGCTGGCGGGCGCCATCCGGCCGGAATACGATGAGGAAGAAGCGCTAGAGGATCTTCGCATGATGGCCAAGCAAGGCGCGTCGCTGCCCGAAATGCGGGAAGTGATGGAAAGCATGCTCTGCGTGCTGCCCACGCCCCGGATGCTGGAAGCGCTGCGGCAGCTGCATTTGCAGACCGTGCGCTGGATTGGGATGCCCCCGGCGGTGCTGAACTGATGCGGGTGTATGAAGCGACCGTGCCCGGGCAGGCCGAAGGGATGCGGCTGGATAAATATGTGAGTTTCGCCTTTTCGCTCCTGCCCGCCCCCGTCATCCGGGACGCGTTTGCTCATAGAGACATCAAGGCCGACGGCAAGCGGATGAACCGGGAGGCGGCGATACAGGCCGGACAAAAAATCCAGGTATATACCAGCTATGCCGTGGAATTGCCCGTTGTATATGAAGACGAGCATATCCTGCTTTTGAACAAGCCCGCCGGGATCAGCTGCGACGCGGACGCCTGGGGCGGAATGACGGTGCTGTCCCTGATGACCGCGCGGGCGGAAGAGGTGTATGTTCCCCGCCTGTGCCACCGGCTTGACCATCCTACCTGCGGTCTGCTGCTGCTGTGCAAAGACGACGAAAGCGAAAGCATTCTGTTCAAAGCGTTCAAGGACCGCACGCTGGATAAAAAATATCAGTGCGTTGTCAAGGGTGAAATGCGGCCTCCGGAAGCGCTGAAGGAAGCGTATCTGGTGAAGGACGCGGAAAAGGCGCTGGTGCGCATCGTCACCCACGAAACCCCCGGCGCGCTGCCCATCGCCACGCAGTATGAAACCCTCCGTTTCGATGGCGAAGTATCCCGCCTGCGCGTTACGCTGCTGACAGGGCGTACCCACCAGATCCGCGCGCACATGGCGTTTCTGTCCCACCCGATTTTGGGCGACGACAAGTACGGCGACCGGGCATTCAACAAGCGCTATAAAACCACTTCACTTCACCTCTGCGCCACGGAACTGACGCTGAATGCGGATGGGTGCCTGGCCTATTTAAACGGAAAAACCTTCAAAATCGACCCGCCGTTTTGACCATATAAAACAAGAGCTGCCAGTCTTTCGGCAGCCCTTGTTTTTATTTTTCATTTTTCTCCATCTCCACTTTTCCCCGATCCCATGCGGCGAATTTCAACGTGTCGCCGTCATCGCCCCTTGCATAGGAAACGGTCAGAAAGGTATCGATCGGGGACGTGACCGGGTTCTTGCGTCCCGGCAGACGATAGGTCACTTCGTCCCCCTCCAGCGCCACCACGCGGATGTTTCTATACTGCATCGTATCCGCAAACAGCGCTTTGACCGGGCAGTCGTGATGGAGGGAATACAGCAAAAATCTGCGTACCATGGTTATAACCCCCGGGCGGAATAAATCACGATCCCGCCGTAATCGCCTTCATAAACCACCGGAAACAGCCGACCCAGCGCGTCATCGTCAATTTCATACCGCGCGCGTTCGTTGTTGCTGACCAGAATATAATCCACGCCGTATTTTTCCAGCACGTCCAAATTGGTTTCCGGGTCTGAATAGAAACGCCGGATGTCATTCTTGCGTTCGTCGGTGCGGTAGCCATGATAGTACAGCCAGGTATCGGGGCCGCAGACAATGTTCCGTCCCGTCAGGCTGCTGACGAAATTGATGTGCCAGTCGCAGTCCGTGAGGAACATGGCGTGTTGATCGGTGTTTTCCTCCACAAATGCGGCGGCTTCCACGGTGTCTTTGGAGAACAATTCATAATCGCTTTTCCATTCCCGCGCTACCGCAAGAACGCCGGTGGAGAAAAACAGAATGCAGCTCAGCACCGCGACCACCGGCTTGGCCCGCATGCCGTTCAGCTTCCGAAGCAGTTCCAGCCCATAGTCCGCTGCCAGCACGGCGCAAAGCATGTACCAGATATAGAACAGCTTATTGTTGTCATAATCATTGGGCTGAATCTGGACGAACTCGGCAACCAGGAAAATCACGAAGGCCCCGGCGGCGATGAACCGCCGTTTTTCGTTTTTTTCCAGCAGCGACAGCAGGATCAGCAGGAATGGCAGGCCGATGTTTTTCAGATAGAACCACAGGTAGCCGTCCCGCAGTCCGCTGCCCGTGTTATTGACCCAGTTGAAATGCAGCCGCAGGAAGCGGGCGTTGCCCACCGCCTGGCCAAACGTCCAGGTAAACAGCTGCGGCGCGGCGGCGAGGACGGCGATCCCGCCATAGGCCGCCCAGAACAGCAGCGCGTTTTTCAGGTGATGCCGGGCTGTCAACAGGTCATACACCATCCAGCCCGCGCTCAGGAGGCCCAGGGCCAAGAAGCAATGGGTGTTCACCATGGGCAGCATTCCTGCCCACAGGCCCAGCACCGCGCCCTGACGCCAGTCCATTTCGCGCCTGTGCCACACCGCCATGGGGCCGTCGCCGCTTTCCTTGAGTTCCATTCCCCAGGGCGTTTCGGGCCGCAGGGCGTCATAGAGCAGGTAGATGCAGGGAATCACTTCGCACCAGCCGCCCAGCGTCGTCCGCTGCGGCACCATCATGTCCACGATCACGTTGCTCCAGCGCAGGTTATAGGTGCCAAACTCCGCGTGATTGGCAGGCGTCTGATACCAGCCCTCCAGCACGTGCTGAATGCGCGGCCACAATCCCGTCACGCTTTGCAGTTCATTGCTGCCGCCCGTGCCCAGTGCCGCGCCCTGCATATCCAGCAGATAGAAAAAGCCGAATCCACCGTTCAGGAAAAACAGCAGAGCCGCCAGCCCCGCGGCTTTTTGGCTGTCCGCCATGCGGTCTGCCAGAATGCAGTAACCTGAAAACACAAGCGCCGTCATGGCGATACCGGGAATCAGGATGGATGCGCGCAAAGAACAGCCCAGCAGCATGAAGCTGGTGGACAGGGAATCGGCCAGGAAGGGATATGCCAGCCTCTCCCCCGGCAGGATGCTGTAATCCGGCGGGAACGCGGCGTTCCGCAGGCTGGAGATAATGCCCATATGCAGCGGCAAATCGCCGTAGGTGCTTTGGCCCACGTGCAGCGTGCCGTCCGCCATGGGGCGGATGTTATGCGTCCATTGGAGGTATCCGCCCACGATGGTCAGCGGCAGCGCCACAAACAGCAGCAGCTTGACCAGCCGCACGTCCCGCTCGCTCCAGGCGGCCCAGGCGCTGCGGTCCCGGGTGAAATACGCCGCGGCGGCCAGCAGAATCAGCAGCACCATCGCCGCCGCGTGGGCAAGATAAGAAAACTCCCATACAAACGCAAACAGCGCGGGCAGCCACATCATCAGCACAGTGCCCAGACACGCGCCCAGCCAGCACCGAACCACAGCCGGCTTTCGCGGAAAAAGGGAAAAGGTAATGATCATCCCGCAATGGATGAACAGGAAGAAATAAACAACGGCCAGCATAGTGACCTCCGATTTCGAGGATTCAACTGTATTGTACCCGAAATCGTCAAAAAACGCAATGCCGCGGCAGGATTTCTGTCAGGACGTTTCTTCCGCCATCCGCTTTAATTCTTCCTCTGAAATGACTGGGATACCCAGGGCCTGGGCTTTGGTCAGCTTGCTGCCCGCATTCTCCCCCGCTACCACGTAGGCGGTCTTTTTGCTGACCGAGCCCGCGGCCACGCCGCCATGGTCGCGGATGAAGGCTTCGGCCTCCTGACGGGAAAAGGTGGGCAGCGTGCCGGTAACCACCATCGTGAGTCCCATGAGCGCGCCGCCCTGCTGTTTTTGCTCGCTCTGTGGCGTTACACCGGCAGCCAGCAGCCGGTCGATCATGCGGTTGTTTTCCGGGAAGGAGAAAAAGTCGATCACGCTCTGGGCCACGATCTCTCCCACGTCGTCCATAGCGACCAGCGCTTCCATGGTCGCCTTCCGCACATTTTCCAGCGTGCCGAAGGCGGCAGCCAAATCCCGCGCCGTTCTACGGCCAATATTGGGAATGCCGATGGCCAGCAGGAACCGGGACAGGGGGCAATGCTTGCTGTCCTCCAGCGCGTTCACCAGGTTCTGGGCGCGCTTGTCCTGAAAACCGTCCAGCGCCTGCAGTTGCTCCACCGTGAGGGAATACAGGTCGGCGGGATCACGCACGTTCAGGGTGTCGTACAGCAGATCGGCGGTTTTTTCAGAAAATCCGGTAATATCCATGGCGTCCCGGGACGCGAAGTGGGCCAGCCGCGCCACCGCCTGGGGGCGGCAGGTTTCCCGGTTCAGGCAGTACAGATGCGCCCCGCGCCAGGTAAGCGGGCCTCCGCAGGCCGGGCAGACCGTAGGCGTTTCGATGGGCTTGCCCTTGATGCCGTCCTCCACGCTGCCCAGGATTTCGGGAATCACGTCGTTGGAGCGGCGAATCCACACCGTGCAGCCCAGGGTCAGCTTCTTGCGCTGAATGTCCCCCGCGTTGTTGAGCGTGGCTTTTTTGACCGTCACGCCCGCGAAGTCCACCGGCGACACGTGAGCCAGGGGCGTCAGCTTGCCGGTGCGGCCCAGCTCCCAGGTAACTTTTTCCAGCGTGGCAGTGTTTTCCTCGGCGGCGAATTTGTAGGCCACCGCCCAGCGGGGGAATTTGTCGGTAAAGCCCATCATGGTGCGCGTCTGCTGATCCATCACCTTGATGACCGCCCCGTCGATGAGGAAATCCAGATTGGGCCGCTGCTCCTCGATGGCGCGGATGAGGCCGATCACGCCCTCCCGGGTGTCCGAGGTTTCAAAATACGGGCTGACAGGGAAGCCCTGATCTTTGATGAACTGCACCATACCCACCTGATCATGATAGGGCGGATTGTCGATGGTGCCCACCTGATAGAAAAAGGCGGACAGGTTGCGGCTGGCGGTCACAGCGGGGTCCAGGTTGCGCAGAGCCCCGGCAGCGGCGTTGCGGGCGTTTTTGAGGGGCTCGGCGGCGGTTTTGTTATACGCTTCCAAAGCGCTCAGGCGCATAATGCATTCGCCCTGCACCTCGATCCTGCCCTTCCACGGAATGGACAGCGGCACGCCCCGCACCGTGAGGGCCTGGGGAAGAATAGCTTCCCCCACCTCGCCGTCGCCCCGGGTGGCGGCCTGGATCAGGAGGCCGTTTTCATACGTCAGGTTCAGTGTCAGCCCGTCGAACTTATATTCCACGCCATAACTGAGCGGCGGCAGCGTCCCATCCTGGGCCCACAGCTTTTCCGTCCGGTCAAACCAGGCGTTGAGCTCCTCCTCGCTCTGGGCCTTGTCCATGCTCCACAGGCGGGAGATATGGCGGTGCTGCGTGAACGCGGCCAGCGGCGCGCCGCCCACCCGGTGGGTCGGTGAATCCGGCAGCACTGTGCCGGTCTCCTTCTCCATAGCCAGGAGCTGGTTATACAATCCGTCCCACTCCGCGTCAGAGATGCTGGGATTGTCCAGCACATAATATTCATGAGCGGTCTTGTTCAGGTAATCCACCAGGGAACGCATATCAGAAAACTGTTTCACGGCGCTGCTCCTTTGATGCTTGATCAATCACAAACGGGGATTCCTCCGTCACGGAAGAATCCCCGCTGAACAGGTTTTGTTATTCTTCAATTTTCACAATGGGCGCGATAGAGAGTGAAAACTCCTTGGTGCCATAAGCGGTGAAGGCGATCTGGATACGGGCGTCCGCGCCGGAGCCATGCACGGCCTGCACGGTGCCCTCCCCGAACTTGCGGTGCAGCACGTGGTCGCCGGGGCGGAACATGTTCTTCATGGCGCTGGGGGCGTTCTCCCGCGCGGGCGACGCTATGAAGCCCTTTTGCACCCCGGGGATATTCAGCCCTCCCCTTGCTCCTGAAGAGAAGCCATTGCCGCCCAGCGCGGTGCGACCACCCGCCGCCATGCCGGGGGTGCCAAAGCTCAGGTTTCGCGGCCTGTCGCGGCGGGAAACGGCGGCGGGCTTTGCAGGTTCGGCCATAAAGCCGCTGTTTTTTGTCGCGTTGGCCCATTCGTCCAGAATGAGGCGGTCGGGGATTTCCTTTAAAAACACGGAGGGAGGGTTGTGGGTGATCTGGTTGTAGATCGTGCGCCTGCGGGCGAAGGAGAGAAACAGAATCTTTTTCGCCCGCGTCATGCCCACGTAGCAGAGGCGGCGCTCCTCTTCCATTTTGTTTTCATCCATTTGGGAGCGTATGGAGGGGAAAATGCCCTCCTCCATTCCGGCCATGAACACGGCGTCGTATTCCAGGCCCTTGGCGCTGTGCATGGTCATGAGGGTCACATACTGCGGCGCGGCCTCCTGGTTGTCCAGATCGGTCACCAGCGACACGTTTTCCAGAAACGCTTCCAGCGTTTTGTCATCGCTCTGTGTCTCAAATTCCTTGGCGGCGGCCGCAAATTCCAGCAGGTTTTCCAGCCGGGTCTGGGCTTCTTCGTTTCCCTCCAGCTCAAACTGGGCTTTGAGCCCGGTTTCCTCCAGCATGGTGGTCACAAGCTCCGACAGGGGCAGCGTATCCTTCAGCGCCGTCAGCTTCATCAGCAGCAGCGCGAAATCGCCGATGCACTTGCGCGGCCGGGAAGACAGGGTTTCCGGCGGGTCGCTGAGCACGGAAAAAAGCGGCAAATCCTCGCTCTTGGCGTACTCCTGCAGCGTCGCCACAGTCGCGTCGCCAATGGAGCGCTTGGGCGTGTTGATGATGCGCACCAGCGACACATCGTCCGCCGGATTCACGATCACGCGCAGATAAGCCAGCGCGTCCCGCACCTCCTTGCGGTCATAGAACCGCGTGCCGCCGAACACCTTATAGGGGATGCCCGCCCGGGTGAGCATTTCTTCGATCACGCGGCTCAGGCTGTGGTTGCGGTACAAAACAGCCATCTGCGCATAGGGCATCTGCGCCTTTTGCAGCCGCTTGATGCGTTCGCACAGCCAAGCGGCTTCCTCGCGTTCATCCCCCGCGCTGTACAGATGGATTTTCTCACCCTCGCCCGCGTCCGTCCACAGGGCTTTTTCCTTGCGCCCCACGTTGTGGGCGATCACCTGGTTGGCGGCGTCCAGGATGTTGGCGGTGGAGCGGTAGTTCTGCTCCAGCTTGATGACCTTCGCGTCGGGATAATCCTTTTCAAAATCCAGAATATTGCGGATATCCGCGCCGCGCCAGCCGTAAATGGACTGGTCGTCGTCACCCACGACGCACAGGTTGCGGCTTTCCTCGGTCAGCAGCCGCACGAAATGATACTGCGCGGCGTTGGTGTCCTGGTACTCGTCCACCAAAACATACTGGAACCGCTGGCGATAGTAATCCAGCACCGGCGGATGCTCCAAAAACAGTTCCAGCGTGCGCAGCAGCAGATCGTCAAAGTCCAGCGCGTTGGCGGCGCGGAGGCGTTCTTCATAGTAGGAATACAGATCGTGGAACTGCTGGCACTGATAGTCTTTCTCGGATTCCTGAAACCATTCGTCCGGGGAAAGCATTTTGTTTTTTGCCCCGGAGATTTTCGCGCGCATTTCCTTGGGCTGGGAGCGGTTTTCGTCCTGACCCAGAGCTTTGAGGCCGTCCTTGATCACGCGCAGCTGGTCGTCGTCGTCATAAATGGTAAAGGAGCGTTTGTAGCCGAGCTTTTCAATGTCGCGCCGCAGGATGCGCACGCACACGGAGTGGAACGTACCCAGCCACATATCGTTCGCATTTTCGCCCACCAGCTTTTCAACGCGTTCGCGCATTTCGCGGGCGGCTTTATTGGTAAACGTCAGCGCCAGAATATGCCAGGGCTGCACGCCGGAATCCATCAGGTTGGCGATCCGGTAGGTGAGCGTTCTGGTTTTGCCGCTGCCCGCACCGGCCAGAATCAGCACCGGCCCGTTCAGCGTTTCCGCCGCTTGCTTCTGCATCGGATTGAGAGCAGATAAATCCATCATTCGTCCCCTTTTTCTGTTTTGCGCATGCGCTCGATGGCCAGTTTATATCCTTCCGCGCCGTACACCAGGCTTCGGTTGACCCGGCTGATCGTGGCCGTGCTGGCATGTGTCACCCCGGCGATCTGCGAATACGTCAGGCCTTTGTCCAGCTGCAGGGCCACGTCAAAGCGCTGCACCATGGCGTTGATTTCCTGAATGGTGCACAGATCGTCAAAAAAGCATTCCAGTTCTTCTTTGGTTTTCAGACACAGGATAGCGTCCAGCAGGCGCGTCATATCATCGTGCTTCATACGCAACCCCTCATTTCTTTGCGCCGTTTTCGTTGATTTCTTTCCATATCCCGGCGCGGAAGGATCATACTTTCCTGAAAATTATACCATAAAAAATCAAAAAAAGAAAGGCATACGGAAGAAACTTTTCCGATGCCCAGCCAGCAATTCCGCTCAAATATTCTCAAAAAAAGCTTCCTTGCTGTCCTGATAGCGCAGCACGCCCATATCGTCAAACTTCAAATAGGTCGGCTGGCTCTGTACATATTTGAAGATTTCGTCCAGCCGCACGCTTTCGGTGAAGGTAAGCAAAGTGAACGCCACGCCGTGCTTTTTCGCGCGGCCAGTCCTGCCGATGCGGTGAATGTAGTATTCGTTTTCGTTGGGCAGGTCGAAGTTGATGACCGCCTCCACGTCGTCCACGTCGATGCCCCGGGCCGCCACGTCGGTGCACACCAGGATGGGGAACTTGCCGCGCTTGAACCCGGACATCACCTGATTGCGCTTGGACTGGGGAATGTCGCCGTGGAGCGCCTCGGTGTCGTAGCCCGCCTTATTGAGCCGTTCGCTCAGGCGGCGGCACATGTCCTTGGTGTTGGTGAAAATCATAATGCGGCCGTACACGTCGGAATCCAGCAGATACAGCAGGTGTTCGTACTTTTCCTCCCGCGTGGTGGGGATGACGTACTGCGTAATCTTCGGCTTGTTTTCCTGCGTGGCCGGAACGGTGATTTCAACTGGATCATGCTGGTATCTCCAGGAAATGGTCATGACGTCCTGGTTGGTGGTGGCGGAGAACATCACCAGCTGCCGCGTCGTCGGCACCGCCTCAATGATCTTGCACACGTCCTTCACAAAGCCCATTTTCAGCATTTCGTCGGCTTCGTCAATCACCATGGTATGCACGGCGTTGAGTCTTGCTGTGCCGCGCTGCATATGGTCCAGCATCCGCCCCGGAGTGGCCACGATGATCTGGGGCTTTTTCTTCAATTGGTTCAGCTGTTTGGAAATCGGCTGGCCGCCGTACAGCACCGCGATGCGCACCTCGGGAATGAAGGCCGCCAGCTTTTCCATTTCCTGGCCGATCTGCACAGCCAGCTCGCGGGTGGGCGCCAGCACCAGTTCCTGAATACGTGTGTCGGTGAGCGAAATATATTCCAGCATGGGAATGCCGAAGGCGCAGGTTTTGCCCGTGCCGGTGGGGGCGATGCCGATCACATCGTGCCCTTCCATCATCACGGGAATGGTTTTCGCCTGAATGGGCGTGGCTTCATGGAAGCCCATCTTTTCCACGGCCTTCATGATCTCCGTGGACAAATCCATATTTTCAAATCCGGTCAGTTTTTCTTCCTGGTTCAAGGGTGTTCCGTCCTTCCTCACAGAGCCCGCAGGCCCGTTTCCTCTTACTATTCCTTTACGTGAGCAAGTATATCATAAAAAGCAAGCCCGGTCAACGATAGAGAAAACACGAAAAAAAGGTTACAAACATCCTCAACTGTGGTATAATCAGAGCACATGAGCAAAACAGAAAGGACGGAACAGCACATGAACAACCGGGCGATTCGGAAAATTCTCAAAGATACTGACTTTATCCACACCAGCGGCACGGCGGAGGAATTAAAAGTTGCCGAATACCTGAAAGCCCAGTGCGAAGCTATGGGCGTGAAGGCGTGGCTGGAGAACTTCCCGGTGGCAATGGCGGCCATGGAGGAAGCGCATCTGTACGCCGACGGCAAGGAAATTCCCTGCGAGGGCTACCGTCTGTGCGGCAGCGGCGAGGTGGAAGCGCCGCTGGTCTACCTGCCGGACACCGACCCGGCGTCGCTCACCAAGGCGAAGGACAGCATCGTGCTGCTGGACGGCGGCGTGCGGTACTTCGTGTATCACGATCTGCTGGAAGCGGGCGCAGTCGGCATCATTACCTATGACGGCAGCATATTCTACCGTGACCGGGACATTGATAAGAAGGAGCTGCGGCCCCATGTGGTGGACGGGGCAAAGAAGCTGCTCTGCGCCAACGTCAACGCGAAGGACGCCTTCGCCCTGGTCAAGAGCGGGGCGAAAACCGCGAAGATCACGATCAAGCAGAAGGAATACGAGGGAGAATCCCACAACGTGGTGGCGGAGCTGCCCGGCCTGACCGACGAATGGATCGTGCTCACCGCTCACTACGACACGGTGCCTCTCTCCCGCGGCTCCTATGACAACATGACCGGTTGCATCGGCCTGCTTTGCATCCTGGACGCGCTGAAAGGCGAACAGCACCGCTACGGCCTGCGGTTTGTGTTCTGCGGCAGCGAGGAGCGGGGGCTGCTGGGTTCCAAGGCGTATGTGCGCGACCACGAAGCGGAGCTTTGCAAGATCGCCCTGAACATCAACCTGGACATGATCGGCACCTACATGGGCCACTTCATCGCCCGCGTCAGCGCGGAAGACGCGCTGGTGGATTACATCAAATATCTGGGCGCTGAGCTGGGCTTTGGTATCGCGCCGCGCCAGGGCGTTTATTCCAGCGACTCCACGCCCTTTGCGGATAAGGGCGTGCCCGCGCTGTCCTTCGCCCGTATCGCCGGCCCCAGCCAGGCCGTGATTCACAACCGCTACGACACGCCCGACGTGCTGTCCGACGACCGGATTCGCACCGACAGCATCTTCCTCACGGCGTTCACCCGCCGCATGGCGGACGCCGTCAAGTGCCCGGTGAAGCGAGAAATCCCCGAGAAGGTAAAAACCGAGCTGGACGAATATCTGTTCCGGAAGCGGAAGGATAACTGACAATCCTGCTCTTATCAGATTCCTGCGTTTTTACGCAGGAATTTTTCTGTTTATGTCGAAATTATTATCCGCATATTTATCCGAGGCGTGAAAGGAGGATGCTGCGCGTGAAAAAATACGTTTCCAAGGAGAAGCTCACCAAGAAAGCGCAGAAGGCGCTGAACCGGGAAAAGCGCGTGGAATGGGCCTTCAAACCCATCAGCCGGGTGATTCCCAACAAGAAAAAAGAAGCGCAAAAAAAGCTCCGTCCGGAGGATACCGATTCCGGATGGAGCTTTTTTTGAAGTTTTACGGGGGAAACCACTCTTTGGAGGCTAAAGAGCGGTTTCCCCCATTCCCCCTTCCGAGAAAACCACAGGGACTTTTCGGAAAATGCCTCACCGTTTTCGCTTCTGTTTTATTTGTATATTAAAATTCCGCACATTTATCGGCTGAAAATCATATAGGAGCCAATGCCGGTGGCCTTATAATCGGAATGCTTGATCGCCACCAGGCCGGGACGAAGGATCTCCAGAATTTTGCTTTGGTTGGTTTTATAGGTATCCCGGGCCAGCGGGTCAAGGACATACACCTTGTCCGCATCGGTATGCGCAATCAGCAAATAATGGCCCGTATTGGTGAATGCGCCGCCCCGGGCGGCATGGCCCACCACAGTGCAGCCCTGCTGCAGCGCCTGAAACGCCGCGTTTTTGTCCGTGGTAGCCGTCACGGTCAGGCTGTAGGCCTGGGCCACCTGATACAGGAAGCCGGAGTTTGTACCCTTGTCCGCGCCGCGGCCGGAGACGCCAAAGGTGTTGTTGCCGATGGCGAAGTCCCCCAGGACCAGCGGCAGGAAGCGGGTGAAGTCCCGCTGGGTGGTGAGCACATAGCGGGCGTGGTAGGTATGGATGCACTTTTCCTTGGTGATGGAGCAGGGGCAGATGGCGTATTCCTTCCTGGCATACTGGCTGATTCTGCTCAGTTCCGCTTCCGGCACCAGGTTGGCAATCGCCATGGCCCCCGCCGTCGGTCCGCAGCCCCCGTCGCCAAAGGGACGGCGGTTCTGGGTATCGCTGTGCTCATAGGCCATGTCCTGCCACAGCGGGTCGTTCTGGGCGTAATACCGCATGGGGCCCTTGCCCGGCACCTCCACGATGCCAGAGTAACCCTCCTGCCGGGTGAAATACGCCTCGGTATAGGTCAGATCATCCGCAAAAGAAACATGCGCGTTTCCCAGCAGGAAAACGCACATGCATAGAAATGCGGCTGTACGAAGCAAAGAATCGCGCATGTTGCTCCTGTTCATATTTCCAAGTTCCAAGTTCCAAGTTCTAAGCGAAACATACCCAACAGGTCTGAGGAGAACTGATTGTTCAAACAAAATCGCTTAGAACTTAGAACTTTGACCTTAGAACTTATGATTATTCCTCTTCCTCTTCCTCGGGCAGTTCGGCGTTGTGGTACACTTCGGTCACGTCATCGTTGTCGTCCAGCATATCCAGCAGCTTCTGCACCTTGGCGATGGCTTCCTCGTCAGGCAGAGCCACGGTGTTCTGGGGAATCATCTGGGTGTCTGCGGACAGGAAAGCATAGCCGGCTTTTTCCAGCGCTTCGCGGACGGTGGAAAAGTCGTTGGGCGCGGTGTAGATTTCAA
The DNA here is from genome assembly GCA_902801765.1 of uncultured Eubacteriales bacterium. Classification (GTDB taxonomy): domain Bacteria; phylum Bacillota; class Clostridia; order Christensenellales; family Aristaeellaceae; genus RUG563. The sequence goes on along the minus strand of CADCJO010000004.1, from coordinate 16,487 downwards.
AAGCGTCTTCCTGAGTCTTCATGTCTTCCGCACCGGCGTCCAGCGCAGTCATCATCATTTCGTCCTCGTCCATGCCGGGTTCTTTTTCGATGACGATCAGGCCCTTGTTGTCAAACATATAGCTCACGCTGCCGGGCGTGCCCAGGGAGCCGCCGTGCTTGTCGAAAATGTGGCGAACATCGGAGGAAGTGCGGTTGCGGTTGTCGGTCACGCAGCGCGCGATGATGGCCACGCCGCCAGGCGCATAGCCTTCATAGGTGATTTCTTCGTAGGTCGCGCCGGTGCCTTCGCCCGCGGCCTTCTTGATGCTGCGCTGGATGTTGTCGTTGGGCATGTTGTTGGCCTTGGCCTTGGCGATAATATCCTTCAGCTTGCTGTTGGATTCGGGATTGGAGCCGCCTTCGCGCACGGCGATGGCGATTTCACGACCGATCTTGGTAAAAATCTTGCCGCGGGCCGCGTCTGTCTTGCCCTTTTTGGCCTGAATATTGTGCCATTTGGAATGTCCGGACATCGTAAATTACCTCCCTGCAGGAATCACATATCAGTTTTAACGGTTTATTATAGCATAGTTTTTCCTGTCCGTCAAACATGGATTGCGCCAAACTGCGTCCTTTTCCGGCAAAAAAACAAAAACAATTGCCGGAAAAGAAAAACCGCGCTATAATGGCTGTGTCCATCTTCACGAAAAAGGAGTTTACTGTTCCATGCCTTCCATCCGCCTGATCGCCACCGACGTGGACGGCACTCTGCTCAACAGCCGCCTGGAAATCCCGGAAAGAAATCTGCGGGCCATTCGCGCCGCGCAGGAAAAGGGCATCACCGTCGCCATTTCCTCCGGGCGTTTTCCCGAAAACGTATACGTGCTTTTGCAGGATTACGGCCTACGCTGCCCCATCATCGGCACCAACGGGGCGGACGTGACCGACGACTGCCTGAACCGCCTGTCGGAAACCTTTATCGCGCCGAAGGCCGCTCTGCGCGCGTTAAAAGAGCTGGTTCGTCTGGGCTCTGACTTTTTCATGTTCGCCCGGCAGGCCGTCTGCACCAGCAGCGAAACGCGGAAACATCATTCGGAATTATCCTTCGGCGACCGCATCCGGCCCCTGGGCTTTACCTATTATCATGGGCCAAAGGAGGCGGCAATGCTGGCAAGCCGGGGGATCGCACACAAGTTTTTCGTATGCGACAACGTGCCGCTGGATCGGGTGCGGGAAGCGCTGGGCGGCATTTCGGGGATTGATTTGACGCAATCCTCCGCCCACAACATCGAGGTCATGCCCTGCGGTATGGATAAAGGGATTGGCGTCCGTACGCTGGCGGAAGCGTTGGGAATCCCCATGGGAGAGGTGATGGCTCTCGGCGACGAGGGCAACGATATTCCCATGCTCCGCGCGGCAGGCTGCGGTGTCGCGATGGCGAACGGCAGCGCGGAAGCGAAAGCGGCGGCAAAATACGTTACCGATACGAACGATGGCTGCGGGTTTGCGAAAGCGATTGAAACCTACGCGCTGTAAAAAGAGGATAATCAACGCCCCTTATCGGTCTTGAGCCGGTAAGGGGCGTTTGGATGTTCAGATGCGTTTCGCCAGCGTCTCCGGATTCGTCGCATGAACAAGCGCGGCTTCACGGGTGATGCGCTTTTGCGGACAAGACAGGCCAGTTCAGCGTCCATGGGCAGCATGGTTTTTATCGCTGCCGCCGAAGATCACGTTGCCAAACTGATGGGTGCGGCCGTCGCGGATCATGCTCTGAATGGCGGGATTGACAGTCATCACCATAAAACCCAAGGATGCGTTTGTCCTCCCCCATTGGTGTCAGCCGCTGAACAGGAGCCGCATGTCCGCGCCGCAGAATCAGCCTGCCCACGGTTTTCTGCCAAAAGTACCAGGGGAAGAAGTAAGCTATTAAAGCTGATGCAGCGTTTCCTGAATATATGCTTTCCATTCATCGTAATTATATGCTCCGGGAAAACCGCGGCCGATCATCATGCCAGTTTCATCCACAAAAAAGGTCGTGGGAATCGCGGTGATCTGGCCGATGATTTTGATATAAATATCCTTGGACGGAATCAGATTGACATAATCCGCTTCCGCCGCTTCCAGCATCCCGCGCGCGGCGGCAAGCACCTCGGGATCAGGCTCAAACGTCGCGCCGACCACATCGCTGACCAGACCAATCACCTGCACCCCCTCTGGCGCAAGCTCCCGCGCCAGCCGGCCAAGGGCGGCAAGCTCTTCGGCACAGGGGATGTAGTAGGTAGCCCATACATTGATGACCGTCAGCTTGTGCCCCGCCAGGATGCTTTCATCCACCCGGTTTCCCGCCAGATCCACCGTGTCCAGGTTGTTCAGCGGGCGCATCTCTTCCTCCGTGGAAATCAGCATGCCGCCCCATGCGTCCATGCTTTCCAGCCGCCATACATTCGTAAAACCGAAGTCGGCCAGAATCTCGGCCCCGTCGATGCCCTCCTGCTCCGTTTCGCCGTAAACGATGACCTGGGAGGTCAGCACGGAAAAGCCATCGTTAATGATGTCCTGAATCAGCGATCTCAGTTCCCGAAGCGGAAAACTGACCGCCTGGGGAATGTGGCCCGCGTCGTATTTTTCCTTGCTCCGCAGGTCGATAATGTTGACAAAAAAGCTGTCGTCCACCAGCATGTGCATGTTTTCCGGAGAAATCAGGTTTCTCCGGCCTTCAGCCAATCCCTGAACCGTGGCAGCCAGCAGAACCGCCATACAAAACAATGCGATCGTTTTTTTCATCTTATGCATACCCCTGCAGCCTTTTCTGTTCACGAGGGCTTGCGAAGGTCTTCCCTCTTTATTCATGTTGATTATACCAGCGTCCATGCCAAAAGGCAAAACATACCGATAAAGATTTACATTTTTGTTACAATTTGAGCTTGACATCCCGGGGGAAACATGACAAGATAAACCTGTTTCAGAATGATTCAACACCATGTTTTTGCTTTAAGGAGTTATCGTCAATGAACCGCTGGCCCGCTGTTTTTCTTATTTTTTTTCTTTTCCTGCTGCCCCTTTCCGCTCAGGCCGAGGGCTCGGCTTTTACCATTGCCCCCAGCGTGATTTATCCCGGCAAAATGGAGCGTATCAGCTTCACCGCCTCCGCTCCCGGTACCGCTGTTTTTTCTTTGACCGATTCAGCCGGAAATACCGTTCTTACGATCCGTGATTCGCTGACCGTTTCAGCAGGTGAAAACCATCTGACCTGGGACGGAACGGACGGCAGCGGCAGCCCTGCCGTTCCGGGGGACTGGATGCTTACCATTTCTCTGGCCGAAGCAGAAATCAACGTCCCGGTCACAATTGGCCAGCCAAGTCCGCGGATTCTGAACGTTTCCGCGTCGTCCAGCGTAGAGTGCGGGGCGAACTGGCCGTTTACCGTGGATGTCAGCGAGGCGGGCACGCTGGTGATGCGCGTCAGAAATGAAGGCGGCGTATGGCGCGATGCGCTCACGGCACGGGTTCAAAGCGGGGAATCATCGCTCAGCTGGGCCTGCGGAATCGAAGGGGAAAACCTGGACGCGGGAGAATACACGGTTCAGTTTACGCTGACAAACGACAGCGGCGTGACCGGCACAGCCCGTCAAATGCTCCTGACGCTGGTTCAAACCGCTGCTTCCGCGCAAAGGCGGCCCGCCAAAATCATCATTCCCAGCGCCGTGACCACCGCCGCGGACGAAAAAAGCTACTGGACCTATCCCATCGGCAAGCTGGACGAGGCTGCCCTATGGGAGATCATGATGCAGCCCATGACGGTCATTGATGGCAACCAGACGCTGGTGTACCGGCTGCGCAAAACCCCGAACGATTCCCAGAAAAAAGACAACGTGGTCGGTGAAATCACCTACGCTTCCCAGGGCGTGCACGTGCTGGAAAACCTGGATAACGGCTGGAGCCTGGTGGAAGCTTACAATTCCTCCTACGGTCCCGACTGCGCCAGCCGCAGGGGCTTTGGCGTCACGGATGATCTGATTCAGGGCTATGTGAAAACGTCACTCCTGCGCACGATTACGCCCAAAGCGGAATACGCGCTGCTCATCGACAAGCTGAACCAGACCATGTATATCTTTTCGCAAGGCAAATGCATCGGCACCCTGCTGGTGTCCACCGGGCTCAACAACGCCACCCAGTCCTGGAACGAAACCCCCTCCGGCGAATTTGTGATGATCAGCAAAATGGGCGGCTTCCCCGCCGGGAACCTGTGGTGCGCCTACGGGATGCGTATCAACGGCGGCTGCGCCATTCATGAGGTGCCTTACATCGGCAACAACGACACCGAGCCCTCCCGCCGCGACTATTCCTCCACCCTCAAATTCCTGGGCCGGAAGGCCAGTCATGGCTGCATCCGCGTGCAGAAGACCGCGAACGAGGGTGGGCAGAACATCAAATGGCTGTGGGATCATATTACCAAGAACACCAAGGTGCTCATCTGGGATGACACCGGCCGCATCCGTCCCTACCCCGTAGCGGACGATTACGAGCTGTATTACAACCCGAACGGCGGCAAGTACTACCACGAGAATCAATACTGCCCCAGCGTCCGGGACCGCTTCCTTCCCCTCTCCCCCTTCACTTATGGCGAATTGGAGGACGGCGCTTTTGCCAAGCTGACCCCTTGCTCAAAATGTACCACTTTGCTCAGAAAGACCCAAATCGACGAAATGAACCGTCTGGAAAATCCTGATCTGTATTGAAAAGCAAATTTCAGACAAATGCCAACGCAGCATGTGTCAGCATTTTATGTCGTTTATGGTTTTAATATTCCCCATATTCTCTATGTTTTTGATTAAAAACCCCAATAGTAAGCTAAATCTAACATTTATTTTCTCCAAAAATCATTGTCAATTATTGTCGTGTTTTTATAAATATATGTTGCCGTACTTGCAATGTTTTTCGGTTAATGATATGATACAGAGGACGTGAAAACACGATCAATCATGGAGGTGCAATGATATGGCTTACAAGATTTCTGACGAATGCATCGCTTGCGGCGCCTGCGCTGCGGAATGCCCCCAGGAAGCGATTTCCGAAGGCGACGGCAAGTACGTTATCGATCCCGACAAGTGCATCGAATGCGGCGTCTGCGCTGAAACCTGCCCCGTTGGCGCTCCTGCTCAGGAATAATCCTTAAGGATATGCCGCCGGTTGATACCGGCGGTTTTTCTTTTATTTTGCACCGAAGGGACGAAATACCCATGAAAAAACTGACAGCGGCGGCTATGCTCCTTTTTTTATTGGCAGGCATGCTGGTTCCCGCTCAGGCGGAAACGCTGACGCGGAATCAGTTATCGTCTTTCTACCGAGGCTCGTTTTTTATCGGCGACTCCATCACCGAGCAATTAAAAGGCTATATCCGCAGCCAGCAGCAGGAGCAGCCTGATTTTTTCCCGGATATTACCTTCATGACGGCGCAGAGCTATTGTCTCTACACCGCCAGCCGAAAGAACCTGCTGCCGGAAAAGGCCAATCTGAAATCCCGCGGAAAGGAAATGCCGCTGTGGGAAATCCTGAAGGACCGCAAGCCCACAAAAGCCCTGATTCTGCTTGGGGTGAACGACTATATCGGCGAAACGATTGAAAAGGGCATGGACTACGATAACCGCATCCTGGATTTGGCCCAGAAGCACGCGCCGGATACGGAGATCATTTTCCTGTCGCTCACCCCGGTTACAAAATCCTTCTGCAAAAAGCAGGACTACCGGCGCATGTGGGACGATTACAACGCGGCGCTGAAAGGACTGTGCCTGCTGCGGGGCGTGCCTTACATTGACATCGCTACCCGCATGAAGGATGAAGAAGGTTACCTGAACAAAAACTATTCCAACGACGGAAAGTATCACCTGAACGCCGAAGGGCTGGACTTATGGATCGACGCCCTGCTGGAATACGCCCAAAGCCAGTATGATCAGGGGCTGTGGCAGCCGGAGGGCCGATAAAATGAAAAACAAGCTGCTGCTTCTCTTTCTTCTGTTTTCGCTGCTTGTCATGGCCGGATGCCAGGCAGCGCCTGAAACCCAATCGGATATTCCGCTTCAAGAAACCATGCGGCAGGCTTTGAAAGACCCCGACGCCTTCATTCCCTACACCGCGGAGGATCTGTACGACCTGACCGGCATTTCCCCGGAGGATTATTCGGAAGCCCTTTTTCTCCGGGACAGGGACACCCTGAGCGGCCGGGAAGCGATCCTGATACGCGCGAAGGACGCGCAAGCTGTCCAACGCATAAAAGAAGCGCTGGAACACTATCTGTCCCAGCGCAAGGAAGAAACCAGAAACTATTTGCCGAACGCTTACCGTCTGCTGTGCGACGCGGCTGTTCAATATGATGGCCTGACCGTTTCACTCCTCGTTCAATAACGGTTATTTCATATACTGCAAATACTTTTCGGCTTTCCTGCCCACGACCGCGTAAGCCCGGGGCCCGGTCAGGATGCGATGAGCGGCTTCCGCCACATCGTCCAGGGTGACGGCCTCGATGGCGGCGATGGTTTCTTCGGGGGGAATCACCTTGTTCAAAAGAATCTGATTATGGCCCAAGGCGCTCATGCGGTTATAGGCGCTTTCCAGCCCCAGGATGAAGCTGCCCTTGAGCTGGGCCTTGCTCATGGTGAATTCCTTTTCGGTGGCGCCGCCCTCCAGCAGCTTCTTGATTTCGATGTCGATCTGCTCCAGCACCGTCTTGGCGTGCTTGGGATTGGTGGCGGCATAGATGGTGAACTCGCCGCAATGAGGGTAGCTGCTGGGGCCGGAGTACACGGTGTAGGCCATGCCCAAATCCTCGCGGATGCGCTGGAACAGACGGGAGGACATACCGCCGCCTAAAATGTTGTTCAGCACAGCGGTGGGGTACACGTCCGGGCTGCCCATCTCGTGGCTGCGGTAGGACACGCACAGATGCACCTGTTCCGTGTCCTTTTCTTTTGCCAGCTTCCGGGGTTCGTCAATGGCAACAGCCTGGGGAAACTCCTCCCCCGCCGCGCCGGCCCAGCCGCCGAATTTTTCTTCGACCAAATCCTTTGCCTGCTGAATCCCCACATTTCCAGCGAGCGCCACCACGGCGTTTTTCGGGCCGTAGTGCCGCCGTCGGAAAGCCCGCAGGTCGTCGGGGGTATAGGCCGCGATCTTCTCTTCCGGCCCCAGGATGGTCTGGCCCAGAGACTGCTGGCCGAAAACAGCTTCCGCCAGCACATCGTAGACCACGTCCTCCGGGGAATCCTCCACCATGGCGATCTCCTCCAGCACCACGCCCCGCTCCTTGTCGGTTTCGGCGGGGTCCAGCGCGGGATTGCACACGATGTCGGCCAGGATATCCGCCGCGATGGGCAGGTCCTCGTCGATCACCTTGGCGTAATAGTTGGTGCACAGCTTGCTGGTGGCGGCGTTCAGGTGGCCGCCGATGGCGTCCATTTCCTCCGCGATCTGCCGGGAGGAGCGTTTCGCTGTGCCCTTAAAAGCCATGTGCTCCATGAAATGGCTCAGGCCGTTTTCTTCCGGCGCTTCCAGCATACTGCCCGCCTTCACCCACGCGCCGATGGACACGGAACGCAGATAGGGCATCGGTTCCACCAAAACGGTCAGGCCATTGTTCAGCACAAATTTTTCCATGGGTTACTCCTTCTGTTGTCGCAATGACTCTGATTGCGAAAAATCACCGATTTTCCCAAGCACATTGCCGATACTGTGATATAAACCAGAATAAATCACCGGATCAAGCTGAGTCAGATCAATGGAGAAAGCGTCCTGAGCCTCCACCCGTTCATCGATCTGCACATTTTTGATGCGGCAGAAAAACGTGGTGGACGCGCCGACGGTCACGGTCTTCTCCACTTCGCATTCGTACACCCACGGGCTTTCGTCCAGCACGGGCACATCCACCGCGACGCCGCGGGAAACATGATAAGGCATTTTGTCCTTTTTGCCGTCGCGCGCGTGGTGGGTGCCGAAATAGTCCATGAGCGGCAGGATGTTCCTGCTGACCAGGTTCACGCTCAGCCTGCCGGTCCGGATGACATTCTGCTTGGTCGTTTTCGTTCCAAACATGCTGATGACCAGCTGATAGTCCTCTTGTTCACAGGTCACGCTGACCCAGGTGATCGGGGCAAAATTATCGGTGCCGTCCTCGTTGTTCGTGCCGATGATAAACGCAGGCTGAACACACATTGAAAACTTCGGTTCGTATGATGTACGCCGGATGGGGTTCATCTGGGTTTCCTCCTCCCATCTTAAACTTTTTGGTTCTTGGGGGGAATTTACAAGTCAAGCGCAGAGGAACCACTTCTTGATCTGTCAAACAAGAATACAAGTATTATTCCCGAAAGTTGAAACAATAAAACCTTTTGAATATGAGTTTGTGATGGATTATCACTTACTCAACTCTCCCATTTTCATCAATAATTATTTCGTCATTCTGTTCTTTTTCACTGGGGTTACTGAGAATCGTGTGCTGTAAAGATTCTTTTAATTTATCACAGCATGGCTTGAAAGATAAAAAGGTGACAGTGCCTCCCACTAAACCGCCAACAACAGGAATGGCTTTTTTAAAAAATCCAGCAAATACTTGCTTCGTCATTTTTTGTCCAAACCATTTTGCTACATTTTTAACGATTGGATATATGGTTCCTTTGGTAAGTGCTGCATTCAATAACTGTTTTTCAACACCTTTTGCCAGTGCATTTGCAATTGCGATCAACGCTTTATTGGCTCCAGCAACGCCATACATAACGCCAAGACAAAGCGTCATCATATTAAGAGTTTCAGAATCAAACATCTGTTTGTCCTCTGAAACATCAATTTGTGGAAAACCATACAAGTATAACAGTTTTTGCATAGCACGCAGCGTATACCCATAATATTGTGCGATATCGGCGGGAATTGTAGCTGCCATAGCAACTCCGCCAGGCATTCCTAAAGCAGCGGATATCCCGGATACACAATTGCGTTCATAGCTGATTACGCTATCGGCAATACCATTAACTTGCTCAATGGTGATTCCCGCTAATGCAGGTGTAGTTTCAATTGCCTTATCAATTATATCTTTTGAAAATTTAGTTTGCAGTTCTGCCCTTAAAAAAATCTCTCGGTTGATAGCAACGCCTGGCATACGCAGTCCCAATATAATAAAATCTTCGACATCTATTTCTCCGCTTCCATTTGCATCAATTACGTTTACAACAGCATCTTTTCCATGCGTAATTACTTCATTTACTTTTCCGGCAGAATCGCCGAGTGCATTTCCAACTTGCTTTGTTAAACTGTTAAACGCATCTCCAGTGTTTTTCAGAAGCCCATCAAAGAAATTACCTGTATTCTTTTTCGGATTATCTCCAGACATTCCTATCACTCCCTTGTATCCATAATAATCCAAAAAGGGGAAGCCGATCGTCTTTCCCCTTTTTGGATTAGTTTTCTATAAATGTTAATGGATTAGCAGTGATTACTTCCGACCATCCCGGCGGGGCGGGCGGCCGCCAGCGGGGGCGGAGCGGGTGAAGGTGGGGTTATCGTACACGATGTCGTTGCGAATCAGGTTGATGCGGCCCTGAGAGTCGATCTCACAGACCTTCACTTCCAGTTCGTCGCCCACGTTGACCACGTCCTCGACCTTTTCCACGCGCTTATTGTCCAGCTTGGAGATGTGGATCATGCCGTCCTTGCCGCCGGCCAGCTCCACGAAGGCGCCGAAGTTCATGATGCGAACGACTTTGCCGGTAAACACGTCGCCCACTTCGATATCCTTGGCGATGCCCAGGATCAGGCTCTTGGCCTTGTCGGCGGCAGCCTGGTCGGCGGTGGAGATGAACACGCGGCCGTCGTCCTCGATGTCGATCTTGACGCCGGTTTCATCGATGATCTTGTTGATCATCTTGCCGCGGGGACCGATGACCTCGCTGATCTTTTCGGGGTTGATGGAGAAGGTGATGATCTTGGGCGCGAACTTGGAAAGGTTCTCACGGGGACGGCCAATGGTCTCCAGCATGATGCCCAGGATGTGCAGGCGGCCCTTCAAAGCCTGGTTCAGGGCGCGGCTCAGGATCTCGCGGTTGATGCCCTTGATCTTGATATCCATCTGGATGGCGGTGATGCCGTTCATGGTACCGGCCACTTTAAAGTCCATATCGCCCAGGAAGTCTTCCAGGCCCTGGATGTCGGTGAGCACTTCGATCTTCCCGGTTTCCGCGTCCTGGATCAGACCCATAGCCACACCGGCGACAGGCGCGTGAATCGGAACACCCGCGTCCATCAGGGAAAGCGTGCTGCCGCACACGGAAGCCATGGAGGAAGAACCGTTGCTGCCCATGATTTCAGATACCAGGCGCAGCGCGTAGGGGAATTCCGCTTCGGTGGGGATGACGGGCACCAGAGCACGCTCCGCCAGCGCGCCGTGGCCGATTTCGCGGCGGTTGGGGCTGCGCAGTCGGCCCGCTTCGCCGGTGGCGTAGGAGGGCATATTGTACTGATGCATGTAGCGCTTGGTCTTTTCGTTGGACAGGCCGTCCAGCTCCTGGGCTTCGGACACCATGCCCAGGGTGGTGATGGTCAGGGCCTGGGTTTCTCCGCGGGTGAACACGGCGCTGCCGTGGGTGCGGGGCAGCACGCCCACTTCGCACCAGATGGGACGCACTTCGTCCACCTTGCGGCCGTCGGGACGGATGCCCTGCTCCAGGATCTTCTTGCGCATGACCTCTTTGCCCAGGTAATACAGGGCGTCGGCCACTTCGCCTTCCCGGCCTGGGAAGATGTCGGCGAAATGCGCCGCCACGTCGGCGGACACTTCCGCGTCGCGGGCCTGGCGTTCCTTGCGCACATAGGTGGAATAGATATATTCGCACTTTTCCAAAGCGTATTCGCGGACGGCGGCCTTCACGTCGTCGCCGGTGGTGATCAGGGGGAATTCGCTCTTGGGCTTGCCGATTTCCGCGGTGATCTTTTCCTGGAATTCAACCAGCTCTTTAATGAACTGATGGCCGTACAGGATGGCGTCCATCATGGCGTCTTCGGAAACTTCCTTGGCGCCCGCTTCCACCATCATGATAGCGTCCTTGGTGCCCGCCACGGTGACGTGCATATCAGAGGCCGCTTCCTGGGCTTCGGTGGGGTTGATGACGAACTGACCGTTCACGCGGGCCACCACCACGGCGGCGGTGGGGCCGCCCCAGGGAATATTGCTCACCATCAGGGCGATGGAGGAGCCCAGCATGGCGGGGAATTCAGGCGGGGAATCGGGGTCCACAGACAATGTCTGGGCCACCACCTGCACGTCATTGCGCATGCCCTTGTTGAACAGGGGACGCAAAGGACGGTCGATCAGGCGGCAGGTCAGGGTCGCCTTTTCGGTGGGGCGGCCTTCGCGCTTGATGAAGCCGCCGGGGATCTTGCCTACGGCGTACTGCTTTTCTTCAAAGTCCACGGTCAGGGGGAAGAAGTCCACGCCCTCCCGAGGCTTGTCCGACGCGGTGGCGTTCACCAGCACGGCGGTGTCGCCGTAACGAACCAGGCAGCTGCCGCCCGCCTGCTGGGCATACTTGCCGAATTCCAGGGTCAGGGTACGGCCCGCAAATTCCATTGAATACGCTTTGTAATCCATTTTTTCTCTTCTCCTCACACACACTCTTCCCATTCGGCGGAGCCAAATGGGCGAATGAAATCCCGCTATGCGGGCTTTCATTCGATCCATCAATTTCTTGTAAAATGGCATTCTCGTGCCTTACGGCCCGATAACGCTCATTTTACGGCCAGAAATTGATACAGGTAGCAACATTCTGTTGCTCCTCGGCGACGTACACGCCGCCGCCTGCGGATTGTTGATGAACGGGCCTGCGGGCCCTTTCATACTTTCCCGGGGTTTTACCGGCTTGTCCACCCTACAAAGATAACATTTTACCTTGCATTCTTTAAAGGATGAAACAAAAAGCTATCGGCTGTCTTTCTATCCAGCCGATAGCCCCATGCGCTTTATTTGCGCAGACCCAGCTTGGCGATCAGGTCACGATACCGTTCGATGTCGGTCTTCTTCAGATAGTCCAGCAAACCGCGGCGGCGGCCGACCATCAGCAGCAGACCCCGGCGGGAATGATGGTCCTTCTTGTTGAGCTTCAGATGCTCGTTCAGGTGGTTGATGCGTTCGGTCAGCAGCGCGACCTGCACTTCGGGAGAACCGGTGTCGTTTTCGCTGCGGGCATAGTCCTTCATGATCTGGGCCTTGAGTTCCTTATCCATGGTGTTTTCCTCCTTTTGGGCGGTGGCTGCGCCCTGCTTCAATCGCCGCTTCCTCAGCAATGCGTCGGAGCCTCGGCATCCCGGGAAAGCGGTTCTAAAAACCACGCTCATCATTGTAACATGATAAGCGCGGTTTGTAAACTATTATTTCAGATTTTTTTCTCTGTTTTTGCAGGCGAATGGACGTTATTTCAGGTGATGGCACGCGGCGAAATGCCGCGGCGCGATTTCCGTGAGCTGCGGCCTGGTTTCCGTGCATTCCTTCGTGCAGCGGCCGCACCGGGTATGGAAGGGGCAGCCGGAGGGCGGGGACGCGGGATTGGGCACGTCGCCCTCCAGCACGATATGCCGGGATTTATGCAGCGGATCGTGGGAGGGCACGGCGCTGAGGAGGGCCTGGGTGTAGGGGTGGGCCGGATGACGGTATACCTCCTCGGTGTCCCCCGTTTCCATGATCGAGCCCAGATACATCACGCCCACGCTGTTGCTGATATGGCGCACTACGTTCAGGTCGTGGGAAATGAAGATCATGGACAGCTCCATTTCCTGCTGCAGTTCCATCATCAGGTTCAAAATCTGGGCCTGGATGGACACGTCCAGCGCCGACACCGGCTCGTCCGCCACCACGAAGCTGGGGTGGGTGATCAGCGCCCTGGCGATGGAAATGCGCTGCTTCTGACCGCCGGAAAACTGATGGGGGTAGCGCTCCAATTGGTCGGGGGTCATTCCGATGAGACGCAGCATATCTTCCACCCGTTCGCGCAATTCCTGCGGTGTCAGATTGAAATGGACTTTCAGCGGTTCGCTCAGCAGCTTCCACACGTTCATGCGGGGATTCAGGGAAGAATAAGGGTTCTGGAAGATGAACTGCATGTCCCGGCGTTTGAGGCGCATTTCCTCGTCGGTCAGCTTTCCCAGGTCGTCGCCCTTGAAGAACACCTGGCCGCCCGTGGGCTCGATGAGCCGCAGGATGGCGGAGCCGGTGGTGCTTTTGCCGCAGCCGGACTCCCCCACCAGGGCGAACACCTCCCGGGCCCGCACGGAAAAGCTGACGTTTTCCACCGCGTGCACATGGCCCACCACCCGCTTCATCAGACCTTTCCGGATGGGGAAATATACCCGCAAGTCCCGGACGTTCAGCAAGGCGTCCTGTTTCTTTTCGCTCATGCTTCCACCTCCTCGCTGTGCAGGAAGCAGCGGCACAGATGCCCTGGCGCGGCTTCGGTCAGCGCGGGCATTTCTTTTTTGCATTTTTCCATGCATCGGTCGCATCGGTCGGCAAAGCGGCAGCCCTGGTTCCATTGTCCGCCGGGGGGCACAATGCCGGGAATGGTGTACAATCTGCGGCTTTCCCCGCCCAGGGAAGTGACTGCCCGCAGCAAGCCCAGGGTGTAGGGATGGGCGGTATTTTGGAACAGCTCCACCACGTTGGCCTGCTCCACGATCTGCCCGGCGTAGAAAACCGCTACCTCCTCGCAGGTTTCCGCGATCACGCCCAGGTCGTGAGTGATCATGATGATAGATGTGTCGTTCTGCTCTTTCAGATCGTTCATCAGCTTCAAAATCTGGGCCTGAATGGTCACGTCCAGCGCCGTGGTCGGCTCGTCCGCCAGTAAAAGCCGCGGATCGTTGATCAGAGCAATGGCGATCATGATGCGCTGCAGTTGCCCGCCGGACAGCTGATGGGCGTAGGAGGCAAGCGTCTGCTCGGGCCGGGGGATGTTCACCCGCCGCAGCATCTCCAAAGAGCGTTCCCGCATTTCGCTTTTGCTCATGTGGGGATGATGGAAGCTCAGGGCCTCGAACATCTGCATTTCCACGGTGAATATGGGATCCAGGGAGGTCATGGGTTCCTGGAAGATCATGGAGATTTCCCGGCCCCGCACATCCCGCATATCCTTCTTATTCAGCTTCAGCAGTTCCTTTTCCCCGTCTTTGCTGTCATAGCGGATGGAGCCCTCGCTCACCCGGAGGGGGTAGGGCAGCAGGCCCAGGATGGCGTTGGCGGTGATGGACTTGCCGCAGCCCGATTCGCCCACCACGCCGAAAGAGCATTTCTTTTTGACGCTCAAATCTACCTTGTCCAGCAGCCGCACAGTGTTCTTGCCCCGGAGGGTAGTGATTTTGAGATTCCGGATTTCCAATAAATTATCCATCACACGCCCTCCTTACAGCTTTAATTTCGGATCGAGCACATCCCGCAGGGCGTCCCCCAGGATGTTGAAGGACAGGATGGTCATAATGATGAACAGTGCCGGAAACAGCACCAGCCAGGGCGCGCGCTCCATATATTTCCGGGCGTCGGAAAGCATGCTGCCCCAGGAGGGATTGGGCGGCTGAATGCCCAGGCCCAGGAAGCTCATGGAGGCTTCCGTCAGGATGGCGCCGGACAGGGCCAGCGTGGCCTGCACCGTAAAGGGGGCCAGCACATTGGGGGTCACGTGTTTAAATAGGATGCTCATTTTCTTTAACCCGATGGAGCGTGCGTTGGCAATGTAGTCCGTGGATTTGACGGTTTTCACCGAGGCGCGCACCGTGCGGGTGAACACGGGGATGTTCACAATGCCGATGGCGATCATGGTGTTGATGATGCTGGGGCCCAGCGCCGACACGATGAACAGCGCCAGCAGGATGGAGGGAAACGCGAAGATCACGTCCATCACCATCATGATGATGGTTTCCACGCGGCCCTCAAAGAATCCGGCGATCATGCCCAGCAGATATCCGAACCCCGCCGCGATGCCCACGGCCACGATGCCCACCTCCAGCGACACCCGTGCGCCATACACGATGCGGCTGAACACATCCCGGCCAAAATGGTCGGTGCCGAACCAGAACTGGGCGCTTGGGCCGGTCAACTTGGCCCGGGCGTTCATCTTTGCCACGTCGTACTGGGCGATCACCGGCGCGAACACCGCCATCAGAATCACGAGGCACACGCCGATCATCCCCGCCCGGCCCATGGGATCGTGCCACAGCTGGCGCAGAACGCTTTCGTTGCCGGGCAGGGAACGGTTTTTCACGGGTTTGCTTTTCGTTTTCATGTCCGTCCCCTCCTCAGCTGTACGTTATGCGCGGGTCGATGTAGGTGTACAGGATGTCCACCAGCAGGTTGATGACGACGTACAGGAACGCGATAAACAGCACGCAGCCCTGCACCACCGGAAAATCCCGCTGGGTGATGCCCGTCAGGGTGAACTGGCCCAGGCCGGGGATGGAAAAAATCTGTTCGATCACCACGGTGCCGCCCATCAGTCCGCCGATCTGCATTCCGATCAGCGTTACAATGGGGATAGAGCTGTTCTTGAACGCATGGCGGAAGATGGTCACCCTTTCAGGCGCGCCTTTGGCCCGGACCGCCTTGATGTAATCCTGCCGCAGCACCTCCAGCATAGAGGAGCGCGTCATGCGCATCACGGAGCCTGCCATCACCGAGCCTAAAATGAACGCGGGCAGCAGCATGATTTCCATGTTGGTGCCGAAGTTTTCAAAAAGGCCCACGTATTTGACGGGCGTATAATAATGAAAGGTTTTCGATAAAAATAATATCAGCAGTGTGGCGGAGGCGAAGTTGGGCACGCTCACGCCCAGCAGCGCCACCACGCGCACGATACGGTCGATGATACTGTTGCGCTTTAAGGAGGACAGAATGCCCAGCGGCAGCGCGATGATCCACGCGATCACGCAAGCCAGGATGGCCAGCTCCGCGGAGATCCTGAACCGGTTCATGATTTCGGGAAATACCGGCGCGCCGGTGCGGAAGGACTCTCCGAAATCACCGGTCACGGCTTTGCCGATCCAGGAAAAATACTGCTGGATCAGCGGCTTGTCCAGGCCCAGCTTGGCCTCCCACATGGCGCGCAGCTCCGGCGTTTCCTCAATGCCCAGAATGCCGGATACCACGTCACCGGGGATCAGCTGCATCACGATGAAGATAGCAATGCTCACGCCGATCAAAATCGGAATCAGCGTCAATAGTCTTCGGATGATGTAGTCGCGCATAGACTTCACCTCACGGAAAAGGTTAAAAGGGCACTTTAATACACTTAGGGGTTACGCTGGGGCTGTTCGCCCCAGACCCCAACCAGGGTCCTGAGGACCCTGGACCCGCAATTGGCGAAATTACGTTGTTGGGAATATCAATGGCCTCCGCCTGCCGCGCTGGGGTTACGGAAAGTTTGAGGGCTTCTGGCCCAAGAAAGCCTGGGAAAATCCGAGGGGGAAAGTAAACTTTCCCCTGCGGAT